>NZ_JAVRCS010000001.1:248659-272883 GCF_034530635.1 Nostoc sp. EspVER01 | reverse complement strand
AAGGTAGTGCAGGTAGTATTAAGATTAATGCCTCCAATGCTGTGAGCTTCGATGGGGGGGGAGCCTTTAGCTGGGTAAATAGAAACGCTAAAGGTAATGGTGGCAACATCAACATTGATACAGGCATACTTTCTGTTCAAAACGGTGCCCAACTGTTAACCAGAACTTACGGTGCAGGAAATGCTGGCAGTGTCATAATTAATGCAACTGATACAGTTTTTTTAACAGGATTTAGAGACAATACCCAACCAACTATCGGTAGCGATGTTGTTGGAAAGAGTACTGGCAACGGAAATGAGATTACAATCAAGGCAAATTCTATTGTTCTTGATAATGAGGCGATTGTCGCTGCAAGTATCCTTAATGGAAAGGGAAAGGATGGAAATCCCGCTCAAGCTGGGAATGTTACTTTGGAAGCCAGGGAGCAAGTTTCCTTGAAAAACAACACTCGCGTTTATAGCGAAGTGGGTTCCAATTCATTCGGTAATGGTGGAAGTATCAACATCAAATCACCGGAAGTATCTTTAGACAATAGCGTATTTTTAATTACCCAAATTCAAAAGAATGGTAAGGGTAAGGCAGGTGATATTAATATCGAAACTAGTAGATTGTCAGTAAGTGGGGATAGTGGACTTTATGCTACAACTAGCGGGCAAGGTAGTGCAGGTAGTATTAAGATTAATGCCCAGAGTGAGTTGCTTCTTAAAGATAGAGTGCAAATAACTGTCAGCAGTACAAGTAAGAGTGAAGCAGGTAATTTAACAGTAAATGCTAACTCTATCCGTCTTGACAACAGCGCAAAAATAAGCGCTGACACTACAGGAGGTGGTGGAGATATCTTTCTCAACTCGCCTCTACTATTATTACGTCGAGGTAGCAGCATCACCACTAACGCCAGTGGTAATGATATCCCTGGCGGTAACATCACAATTGATAACAAAAATGGCTTCATCCTTGCCGTTCCCAATGAAAATAGCGACATTAGAGCAGATTCTGCTAATTTCCGTGGCGGGAATGTCACCATCAAAAATATTGCAGGTATCTTTGGCATTCAGTCCCGAAATGAGCCTTCGCTAAACACAAGCGATATCACTGCCACGGGCGCAACTCCTGATTTAAGCGGCAATATAGAAATTACTCCGCCTGATATAAATCCTAGTAACGGTTTAGTCGAACTCCCGATTAATCTAGTTGATGCTTCTAGGCAAATTTCCAATGCCTGTACGCCTGGAACTCGGCAGTTCCAAAATACATTTGTGGCAACAGGACGCGGCGGACTACCGATGAGTCCCACTGAACCATTAGAAGATTCAAGTACTGTGTCTGCTTGGGTAAGATTAAAACCACAACCAGAAAGCTTGGCAAACACAACAACTCAGCCACAACCAACAGCAGTTTCCACTACTTCCATTGCTGCTGCAACTCCAATTGTGGAAGCTTCTGCCTGGGTAGTTAATAGCAATGGAAACATAGAACTAGTAGCGCAAGTTCCTCAAATTAAGCCTCACAGCCCTTGGAAAACTTCTGCTTTTTGTCCTGTATCTCAGTGAGGTGTGAAATATGGCAAAACTTCAGTTTGCAAAGCGAGTAGTTAGATTTGCGCTAACTCCCGTAGTTTTATTTACTCTTGCTGTTTTCTTGACTATTATCCCTAGCACATTTGCTAAACAACTCCAGACAAATTCACCAAACAGGTTTCACATTCAAACCAATAAACTCCCAGCCACAACACCACAGCCACTTCTTGAGCAAGGAGAAGCACTTTATCAAAGTGGACGCTTTACTGAAGCAGTAAATGTTCTACAACAAGCTGTCCGTAACTATCAACGAGAACACAATAACCTTGCACAAGCCGCAGCGCTGACTAACCTCTCTCTTATATACCAGCAACTTGGTTTGTGGAAAGAAGCTGATGCAACTATCGACAATAGCTTAAATTTACTTGGCTGGGATGAGAAAAATCAAAAGTTAAATGTCAACAATCCCAAATCTGAATTGTTAGAAATTCTCGCACCAACTCTAAATAGTCAGGGCGAATTGCAACTAGCACAGGGACAAACTGATGCATCTGTGAAAACATCACAAGAAGCAGAGCAAATCTGGAAGAAATTAAATGATAATCCTGGAGTAACGCGCAGCCGGATCAACCAAGCACAAGCTTTACGAGTTGCTGGTTTTTACCGTCGTAGTTTGGATATATTGAAGGAAGTATCCAAACAGTTACAATCTCAACCTGACTCCCTTGTAAAAGTAACAGCTTTGCGATCGCTTGGCAATGTCTTACAACAATTAGGCGAACTAGAGTCATCCCAGAAAAACTTACAACAAAGCTTAGAAATCGCTCAACGCCTGCAACTGCCTCTAGAAATTAGTTTGACAGAATTTAGTCTCGGTAATACTGCTAGGTCGTTAAGTAATATTAAAGATGCGATCGCTCATTATGAAAATGCTGCCAAAATTGCACCAAAGCCTCTTACCAAGGTTCAAGCCCTGATTAATCAGCTGAGTTTGCTGGTCGAAAACGAACGCATCACGGAAGCAAAATCATTAATACCCACAATCCAATCTCAAGTCCCCCATCTGCCTACTAATCAAGCTGGTATTTATGCACGGATCAATTTTGCTCAGACTTTGGCCACAATTGGTAATAAAAAAGATATTGCAGAGATTCTGGTAACTAGCGTTCGGCAAGCCAAAATAATTGGTGATGAACGTGCCGAATCCTATGCACTGGGCAGCTTAGGAGAAGTTTATGAGCATAACCAACAATGGCAAGAAGCGCAGGATTTGACGCAGCAAGCATTATTTATCGCTCAAAAAATTGATGCCTCAGATATAGCTTATCGCCTTGAGTGGCAGTTAGGACGTTTGCTCAAAGCACAGGGAAATATGCCAGCCGCCATATCTGCTTATGATGCTGCTGTAACTACTCTTCAGTCTCTTCGCAACGATTTAGTTGGGGTTAATCGAGAGGTACAGTTCAATTTTCGCGATCGCATAGAACCTCTTTATCGGCAGTCTGTAGAGCTGATTTTACAAGAGAAAGGACAAGGAAAACCAGATTTAGATAAAGCACGTCAGCGAATTGAAGCCTTGCAAGTTGCAGAACTCGATAATTTTTTCCGAGAAGCTTGCTTGAATAACCAATTTGTGGTATTGGACAAAGTAGTAGACCGCGACAACCCGAATACTGCTATTTTCTACCCGATTATTCTAGATAATTATTTAGAAATTATTGTCAAACTTCCCAATCAAACATTGATGCATAAAACTTCTCAAGTCAAACGTCAGCAAGTAGAGCAAGTTATTACAAAAATCCGAGAGACAATAGTCGAACCTGATGCTAATCTGCAATTTCAAGCAGTTTCTCAACAGCTTTATAACTGGTTAATTAAACCAGTTGAAACAGACCTCAAAAATGGGAAAGTTAATACTCTAGTCTTTATTCCAGATGGTTTGCTGCGAAATATACCGATGTCTGCATTGTATGATGGCAAAGAGTATTTAGTCCAAAAATACTCTATAGCTATTAGCCCCGGACTGCAACTATTTACTCCCAAACCTTTAGCACACAAAAAATTAAATGCCCTACTGGGAGGACTATCACAACCACCCAAAAGTGAAAAGTTTGCACCACTTCCCAACGTTAAGGTTGAACTGAAATTAATTCAAGAATCAGGCGTATCAACAACTACATTATTGGATAAAAATTTTACCAGTACAAATTTAGCAAAAACTATCAACGCTCAAGCTTTTAGAGTTGTTCACTTGGCAACTCATGGGCAATTTAGCTCTAAAGCAAAAGACACTTTTATCCTAGCAGCCGATGGACGTATCAATGTGAGTGAATTAGATAGTTTGCTGAAAAGTAGAGAGCAAAAACGAACAGAAGCAGTTGAATTACTGGTTTTGAGTGCTTGCGAAACAGCAGCAGGAGATAACCGAGCTGCATTAGGATTAGCAGGAGTTGCCCTGCGTGCTGGTGCGCGGAGTACTTTAGCCTCCCTATGGCAAATTGGCGATAACTCTACAGCTTTATTGATTGAGGAATTTTACCGCCAGTTAGTGACTGGTAAAACTACGGCAGAAGCTTTGCATTTTGCTCAATTAAAATTACTTGAAGCTCCTGAATATAACCGTCCGATGTACTGGGCCCCCTACGTTATAGTTGGCAATTGGTTGTAAAATCTAGGCTTATATAGGACTAGTATTTGATTTTGATAGTGCTTATTTTACCTGTTCATTTATCAGGCAAATCTTCGAGAATTGACCGGAAATAAAGCACTACTTCATCGAAAATACCTGACTGATTTAAAAAATCCCCTACGCTTCCGAATTAAAGAGATACAAAAACCATATCTTTAACTGGAATTTTTGCATATCAAAATAGTTAATAACCCTCTTCTGTCAGGGTGTACCACAAATCATCAACTTGACTCAACAGCGACAACATATACTGCGATTCTTCAGCACAGCTTGTCGTCGCTACTACCTTATTTCTGAGCCAGATTCTTAATTATTTCTCCACTCTCCGAAGAGCGGAATATAGGTTTTTAAAACTCAGCACAGCTTCAAGAGGCTTCTTTCCTGCTCCCTGTTCCCCGTTCCCTGTTCCCTCCCTACACAAATAATTTTATAAAAAAAACCGGATTCCTATAGATACTTTACTGGATATGAAATTATTCGCGGGTTGGTAATTTTATTAGAGGCATCGTAGCAATATTATCCAAATTGATTGATTGTAATAAGCTTTGCCAATCTTCTTTGACAGATGCATCTTGATAATTAGAAATGTGTATTTCTGCTAGCAGATTTAAAGCGTCAAACCAAATCCCTTTTTCAGCATAGATTATAATTTTTTGTCGAGGCTCATTTGCGGCTTCTATTTGTTGGATAACACGAGAATCTAAATTAATTCTTTTAATATCCCCTTCTACATATACAGGAACGCTTGCTGTCTCCTGATTACAACGTACTTTTAAATACCAGCGATATGTCTTATCTACTTCTAATGAAGCAGTACTAGGGAGAGAAATACCAATGATACTTGGTTTTGACGGTAGGGCGATCGCATTTCTATAAACATCATTTTCGGCGCTATCCTGTAAGCTAAATTCAGCACTTGAGTTAGACAAATCCTGAGTGTAAGGGATGTAAAACCAAAACGTAGGCTGTTCTAAAGTGGTTAGTCCCTCTACAGTCCCGACAATTGAATTGTTTGTCTGTTTGCCAACCTTTTGTTCCTCTTGAAATGGTACTAAAGCAGTGAGCGGGGTTGAAACCGCAGGGCAATTATCTCGACTACCCATTCCGGCTCTACGCCCAGATACAGGACTTAATGGAGCAGGTGCTTTTGGCAAAATAAAAACTGGTCGAGAAGTAGGTTGTTGAGGTGAAGCAGGTGTTTTAACTGGTTGTGCAGGCTGTTTATTAGTAATTGGTTGTTTAGTTTGATCTATTACTTGTGCTGAATATTGGGTAGTACTGCTCAAAATCAGAGCAGTTGTTAAGATCCATTTCATTGACTTAACAGGTACGATTTTTGCTTGTTGCTATCGTCATCATAAAGGTTGTAGGTATATTTAGCTATCTTGGATAACTGATTCCAATTGTTGAGACAACGAATGTGTGTCTCTGAATGTTGAGGCAGGCAAGTACACTGTAAATTGAGTACCTCTGCCTACTTGACTGTAAACATTTACAAAACCACCGTGATTCTTAATAATACCCAACGCCGTAGAAAGTCCTAAACCTGTACCTTTGCCTACCTCTTTAGTAGTGAAAAATGGTTCAAAAATCCGTTGCTGGACTTCTGACGACATCCCCATACCAGTATCCGTCACCACGATCGCAATATAAGAACCAACTTTCGCATCTATATTTATCTGGGCAGAATGTTCGCCAATCACCAGATTTTCCGCCGCAATTCTTAAAATGCCGCCATTGGGCATAGCATCGCGGGCGTTGATTACCAAGTTTATCAATACCTGATGTAGTTGAGTTATGTCTCCACGAGCGTACCAGAGATTTTTAGGGATATCTATCTGGCAACTAATGGATTTGGGGAATGTTTGAGCAATAATTTGCTCAATCTCTGCCATCAAAGGCTGAATTTGCACAATTGTCCGTTTATCTTCAATACCGCGTGCAAAAGATAACACTTGTTTAAGCAAATTAGCGCCGCGTTTGACATTATTTTCTAAAGTTTGCAGTATTTGCTGACTCTGCGAATCGGGCAATTTCTTCTGCAACAGTTGAACTGACATTAAAATTGGCGATAGTATGTTGTTGAGGTCGTGAGCGATACCGCCAGCTAGAGTGCCGATACTCTCCAAACGTTGCGATCGCAGAAGTTGAGCTTCTAGTTGTTTCTGCTGCGTAATCTCAGTGTTCACACTCAAAATAGATTTGGGTTGTTCGCGATCATCTCGGATCAGTGTCCACCGACTTTCAACGATAATTACTTTGCCTTCCCTTGTCAGTTGATGTAACTCACCCCGCCACTCACCTGTATTCATCACCCTCAAGTAAGCATCTTTTAGCTGTGGTGAAATTTCTTTATATAAAAGTTGTAAAACATTCTTCCCCACAACTTCCTCAGCTTTCCAGCCGTATAGACGTTCAGCACCTTTATTCCAAAATAAGATTTGGTGGTGGATATTTCGCACCATAATTGCATCAGTTGATACATCCAACAGCGCTGCTTGTTCGCGAATTTTCTGTTCTGCCTGTTTTTGCTGGGTTATATCTCGCGTTACTGCCAAATGGATAAACGTGCCATCAGATTCGTTACGTAGGGGTACGGCATGAGTTTCTATGTAGCGGCGAGTGCCTTTAAATCCCACGATTTCAAACTCCAAAGTCCCCTTGTTACCTTGGCAGACACTTTTATGTAAGTCGGCAAAGGCTGCTTTATACTCTGGTGCAACTACAGCATCAACTGGTTTACCAATCAAGACATCAGCACTTTCCACTTCCATCATTACCAGCCCTTCTGCATTAATTTCTAAAAGGGTGCCATCTCTGGCAATTAACTTGATGCATTCTGGTTCTGCATCTATCATGGCTCGTAAACGATTTTCGCTTTGACGTAGAGCCAGTTCCGTCTGCTGAAGTTGCCTGATATAACGCCACAACAAATCATACAGCAACGCCACCAGCACCAAATCCACAATTGCAGCGATAAAAAATGTCACTATCGCCTTTTGGGAATTCGCTTGTGACTGCTGCATTTCTTGCTGTAATAAATTTTTCTCCGCTTTCAAAGAGTCGTTAATCAACTGGTGAATCTCTTTGCCAATTTGTTTGTCATTATCAGATAATATTTGCTGCCGAACTGCTTCTAATCCCTGGTTTTGTCTGAGGTCAATTTCTTGTTGTAAAATGTTGAGTCTGTTGGTAATTTTCGGCTCTAGTAAAGCAATCCACTGCTGCTTTTGATGGTTATTGGTAGTTAAACTTTTGAGAGTCTGAATATTGCTATTTGTTTTTTGAGAAGCTGCCAGATAAGTTTGTAAATCATCTGCATCTGCTGTAATTAAATAACTACGTTGTGCAGTTTCAGTATCTTTGAGTGTAGATTGGATACTTTCAATTTGGGTAATAACTTTATAGGAGTATGTTAACCATTGCTGGTTGTGAATCAGTTTCACAGTGTTGCTATACGAAACCACAGCATTAGTAAATACAACTGCCAATGCTAGGACGAATATTGCTTTCAGCTTTTGGACTCGATACCATTTTTTGCTCATGCGATCGCGCCTTCTGCCGCAGATGCCCTCCATCAATTAAGATTAAAGACTAAAAACAAATACTGAGAATATTTTAAGGATTTTGATAACACGGGTAGCAAAATACAATCTGTTATAGTTGTAAATATCTGGATTTTTAAGGATGATGATTCATACATGATACTCACAAAGAAATCCGCTAAATTTTAATATAAATTTAAGGCGTTGCATATTTGCGGGATGATTTTGCTAGTTTTGTGAGACGGGCAAGATGTCCATCCCTTGTATTTCAGGGATCTCGTGTCGCCCACCCTACAAGAATCATCCCTTGATTCAGCAACGCCTATAAATAAATTTAAATTCATTTGGAACTGTAGTATCGCTAATACAGTTTGGATCGGGTAATTTGCCTATCTATAATCTTTACAGAGACGTTGTAATGTAACATCTCTGATTTGGAATTTTAATTAACCCCACACTATCCGTAAATTTATTAAAGTTGATGGTAATCGCTGTCATAACAGGGTGACATCATAGATCCACAATGGAATTTGCTGTTGAGGCGCACGTCTGTAGGCTCTTACTAAAATTATCTTGACACGACCTAAGCAATATGTTAATAATTATAGTTTGTGGAAACTTTACTTCTTAATATAAGCTCTTGGCTAACGTCATTGTCATAGGTGCCCAATGGGGCGATGAAGGAAAAGGTAAAATAACTGACTTACTCAGCCGTTCCGCAGATGTTGTGGTGCGTTACCAAGGGGGTGTCAATGCTGGACACACGATTGTAGTTAAAGGTCAGACCTTTAAACTGCACCTGATACCCTCTGGGATTTTGTATCCAAATACCGATTGCATTATCGGCTGTGGAACAGTCATCGATCCACAGATTTTGATCGCAGAACTCGACCAACTAAAAGAGTTAAATATTTCCACTGACCACCTGCTGATATCTGAGACAGCCCACGTAACGATGCCTTATCATCGATTGATTGACCAGGCATCTGAAGAACGACGGGGAAGCTATAAGATCGGCACAACAGGTCGGGGCATTGGGCCGACTTATGCTGACAAATCTGAACGTACAGGCATTCGGGTTTTAGACTTGATGAACCCGGACGGGCTGCGCGAGCAGCTGGAGTGGACGATTAATTATAAAAACGTCATTTTAGAAAAGCTTTACAACTTGCCGCCTCTAGATCCACAAGAGGTGATTGAACAGTATTTGGGTTATGCAGAACGCTTGCGGCCTTACGTTATTGATACATCGTTAAAAATATCCGATGCAATTCAGCGACGGCGCAATATTTTGTTTGAAGGCGCACAAGGTACACTCCTAGACTTAGATCATGGAACTTATCCTTATGTCACCTCCTCTAACCCGGTAGCGGGTGGGGCTTGCGTTGGTGCAGGGGTAGGGCCGACAATGATTGACCGGGTAATTGGGGTATCAAAAGCCTATACAACCCGTGTCGGCGAGGGGCCATTTCCGACTGAATTGGATGGCGAGTTAGGAGAATTATTGTGCGATCGCGGTGCCGAATTTGGCACAACTACCGGGCGCAAACGGCGCTGTGGCTGGTTTGATGCTGTCATTGGTCGCTATGCCGTGCGGATTAACGGCATGGATTGTATGGCGCTCACCAAACTGGATGTTCTCGATGAGTTAGAGTCAATCCAAGTTTGTGTCGCTTATGACATAGATGGCCAACGCAGCGAACACTTCCCCACAAGTTCTCGTCAATTTGCTAGATGTCGCCCCATCTACAAAACCTTGCCAGGGTGGAAAGTGTCAACAACTCACTGCCGCACCCTAGAAGACTTGCCACAAGCAGCATTGGATTATCTCAAATTCTTAGCCGAATTGATGGAAGTCCCGATCGCGATCGTCTCATTAGGAGCCAGCCGCGATCAAACCATAATCGTAGAAGACCCCATCCACGGGCCCAAACGCGCTTTATTGCACCCCGACGGTACACCTGCTACCCTACTTAGTGCTTAGTTAAGAGTGAGGAGTTAAGAGTGAGTAATTCAATCAAAATTCCTAACTCCTAACTTCTAACTCCTAACTCTAATTAACAACTAACTCTAATTAACAACTTCTATGGCTATTACAGTCGAATCTCAAAAACGTCCAGAAGGCAGCAAGCCAAGAGCTTTGCGCCGTGCTGGATTGATACCTGCCAATTTGTATGGTCATAAGGGTACAGAATCTATTTCTTTGACCATTGAAGCTAAAACTGTTGAGCGTTTGCTCAAAAGAGCTTCCGTTAACAACACCTTGATTGAGTTGAATGTTGCTGATGCACCTTGGCGTGGCAAAACCTTGCTGCGGGAACTTCAGATCCATCCAGCCAAAGGTACGCCTTATCACCTCAGCTTTTTCGCGGTTGCTGGCCACGGCGACACCACTGTAGAAGTACGGCTGCGTTTTGTGGGAGCTGCTATTGGTGTTAAACAAGAGGGTGGCGTGTTAGACACCGTAATTTCTGAATTACAAGTGAGTTGTGCGCCAGAAAACATCCCAGATGTCATCGAAATCGATGTCTCTAATCTGCAAATTGGCGACAGCTTGAGTATTAGTGATATAGCCTTTCCTGAAGGTGTAACACCTCTAGCTGAATCAGAACGACTTGTTGTCAGCGTTTTGCCACCACAAATTAGCGCTGAAGATGCTGGTACGGAAACTGAAGCAGCTTCTTAAGCTAGGTAAACTGTGTAATAATTTTTGATGACACCAGGGGGGAACTCCTGGTTTTTTTGTATTTGAACCGCAGAGGCGCAGAGAGCGCAGAGGACAGAGATGACAGAAGCGACTCTTCCAGCTTTAATTCAGCAAATGTTGCAGCCGGGATTTTATCCCCATAAGGTAACAGAACCCATTCAACTAATTCAAACTCACATTTCTTATGTGGTGTTGACTGGAGATTACGCTTATAAACTGAAAAAACCTGTGAATTTTGGCTTTTTGGACTTTTCCACCTTAGATAAGCGGCAGCATTTTTGTCAGGAAGAGTTACGGTTAAATCAGCGGGGTGCTGGTGAACTGTATTTAGAAGTTTTGCCCATAACTCTGGTAGGGGAGCAATACCAGTTAGGGGGAACTGTTGAGCCTGTAGAATACGCGCTGAAGATGCGGCAGTTCCCTGAAGAGTCGCTATTAAGTAGACTGTTTGAACAGGGTAAGTTAAATGAGACACACCTAGATGAGTTGGGACGGGTGGTGGCTCAATATCATGCCGAAGCACAGACGAATGATTACATTCGCACTTTTGGCGAAGTGCCAAATGTCCGGGCTGCCTTTGATGAGAATTATCAGCAAACTGAGAAGTATATTGGTGGCCCCCAGACTCAGGCGCAATTTACTGAAACCAAGCAATATACAGATAAATTTTTTGCTGAACGTCCAGAATTATTTGCTAGCAGAATTCACAACGATTATATTCGTGAATGTCACGGAGACTTACACCTGAGAAATATTGCCCTGTGGCACGATAAAATCTTGTTGTTCGATTGCATTGAATTTAATGAGCCGTTTCGCTTTGTCGATGTGATGTACGATGTGGCATTCACGGTGATGGATTTGGAAGCTCGTCAGCGCAAAGACTTGGGTAATGCGTTTTTGAATGCCTATATAGAGCAAACTGGAGACTGGGAAGGTTTACAGGTGTTGCCCTTATATTTAAGTCGTCAGGCTTATGTCCGAGCTAAGGTGACATCCTTTTTGCTAGACGATCCAAGCGTACCCGCGACGGTGAAGGAAGAAGCAACAAAAACCGCCGCTGATTATTACAAACAGGCTTGGGAATACACTAAACCAAATCAGGGACAACTAATTTTGATGTCGGGGTTGTCGGGTTCTGGTAAAAGTACCACAGCCAGGTCTTTAGCGCGTGAAAAGGGAGCAATTCACCTGCGTTCGGATGCAGTGCGGAAGCATTTAGGGGGAATTCCGTTGTGGGAACGGGGTGGCGATGATTTGTATACACCGGAGATGACCGAGAAAACTTACACACGGCTGTTGGAATTGGGAATTATCCTGGCTAAACAAGGTTTTTCGGTGATTTTGGATGCCAAGTATGATAAACAGCAGTTACGGCAAAAAGCGATCGCCCAAGCTACAAAACATCAACTTCCCCTTCAGATTATCCAATGCACAGCACCGTTGGAAGTTCTAAAGGAGCGTTTGAACAACCGCACTGGTGATATTGCTGATGCCACCGCCGATTTATTAGCCTCACAAATCAAACAAGCTGAACCTTTCACTGAAGAGGAACAACCTTATGTAAAGATTTGGGATACAACTCAGCCACAAGAGGCACAATTAAAATAATTCGTAATTCGTAATACAACTCTTGGAGAGGCTGCGCTCAGTACAAGTTCGTAATTCGTAATTTTCAACTCAATTACGAATTATGAATTAGTAATTAGTTAAATAAGTTTTTTATTTTATGGCAGACAAAAAGAACGATCTTTTCAGTATTTCTCCCAGCTTCTTGTCTCAACTATTATTTGGGGCATTTTTAACATTTATATTAATAATGACTGGCTCCGCACCAGCCCTGAGTATCTTCTTAGGAATTATGGGCGGTTTCATCTTAAGCTGGATCACAAATTTAACCGATAATAGCCCCCAGGCTCCATCTGTCGCCTCATCTGATGGTGTCGATACAGGATTGAAATACTGGTTATTTTTCATGCTGGGTTTTGTATATTTGGGCTATCCAGCACCCATGAGTATCTTGCTAGGTGGATTAGGTGCTTTAGCTGGAGGTTGGATTACTGCGTGGTGGGGAAGTAAGGAAGAAACTAGAACTCAGTTGCAAGTTGAAGAATCAGAAGACACAGAAGTTGAACCAACGAATGAAAGGATCAACAAACGGCAAATCAGAAAAGCCGGTCGCCGTTACCGTCGCGCTCCTGGAAGTAGTTTCAATTTCAAGTTTTGGGAAAGGTAGTAATTTGGGAATAGGGCACGAAAGGCAGAGGGGCAGAGGGGCAGCACTTCTCTGCGAGACGCTGCGCGAACGGCTCATTTCGGCTACGCTCAATGACCAACGCTCAGTGACCGAGGGGAAAGATTTACTTGCTACTTCTCCTCTGCTCCTCTGCTCCCCTGCTCCCCTGCTCCCCTGCCCCATGCCCTAATAATATGTTTTTATATCTATCCAAATTACTGCCGCTATTTTTTTATCCACTAGGATTAGCCTGTGTAAGCTTGGTAGTAGCATTAGTGACTTTGTGGAGACGACCGCGGACTGCTGCGATCGCAATTGCTTTTTCCCTAACTTTACTGCTATTTTGTAGCAATGCTTGGATCGCTAAATCATTAGTGCGATCGCTAGAATGGCAAAATCTTCCACCCGTCCAAATACCTAATGCAGAAGCGATTGTGGTTTTGGGTGGCGCAACAAAATCAGCTTTTCCCCCCAGACCTACCGTCGATTTAAGTGAAGCAGGCGATCGCGTTATCTACGCTGCCCAGCTCTATCGGCAGAAAAAAGCGCCTATAATCATTCTGAGCGGCGGCCGCATTGATTGGCGTGGAAGTGGTTCACCAGAATCGGCAGATATGGCCACAATACTTACATCAATTGGTATTCCAACTGAGGCGATTATCCAAGAACCTGACTCTCTCAATACTTATCAAAATGCTGTAAATGTCCGCAAAATCTTGTTATCTCGTGGGATAAATCAAGTATTATTAGTTACTTCGGCAATGCATATGCCGCGATCGCTTCAGATTTTCCAGCGTCAAGGAATCAATGCTATTCCTGCACCTACAGACTTTCTAGTTAGTGAGGGTGAGTTGCAAGAACTCGGTAGTACTCCCAAAGCCGCTATACTAAATTTATTACCTGATACTGATAACTTACACCAATTTACTATCGCTTTAAAAGAATATATTGGTTCTTTAGTTTATCGCTTACGCGGTTGGCTTTAATTAAAGTTAGGAGTTATGAGTTATGAGTTATGAATTGTTAATTATGAAATGTAGTAATTGCCTAAACTTCTCACTCCCAACTCCTAAGTCCTAACTTCTAACTTTATTAACTTTATGTCAAAAAATTTACCTTATATTATTCCAGTTGCTCAACCTGAAGTTGAGGAAGCTTTTGCCGCTTACCAAACAACCCATCAGTTTTACCACGAAGTTCGGTCACGGTCGGAGTTTCAGCGTTATTGTGATTGGTATTATACAACAGCAGAACAAAACCGCCAAGAGCTTAAAAGAATGCGCGGCGAACTGAATATATTTCAGTGGTTTCGCCGCCGATAAGTGCTTTAGATGACTTCTAACTCATTTTCACGCAAGTGGGCTTTAAACTTTTTACCAAACTGGACTATAATCGGCAGATTAGCGCTTACTGGTCTGTCTCGCCATTGGGTGGCAATAGCTACTACATCGCCTTCTGTACCTTTGATGTCAAAAGGCTGATTCCGATGTTCAGGATGATGATACACCACTACCGAATCTTTAACGCGGACGCGATCGCCAACTTTCATAACAACATTTACACCTAGCATTTTCTTTTCCACAAGTATCTGCTACAAAATATATGATTAAATCGCTTAGAATTTGATTTAATCAGCTATTTCTTGACGCTTCATCGGGGTGCAACGGCTTAACCCTCTGCGTCCAGGCACGTCTTAGCAATCCGCACGTACTTTTTTCAGTTTTTTGCCACGTTAATAAGTATCACCCATAGCCTTTCTCTTTAACCTAAAAGCAGGGAAATGAAAGAAAATCAGGCGATATCGGATGTGCTTAGTACTTTGACAAGATATCCAACCCTTTTATCTTGACTCTAGGATGTTCCCCAGGTCAACTCTCTCACGAATTTTAGTGTATGGCAGATACTTGGTTATTGCGATCGCTTCATATCATGTTCGTATAATTAGTTATGATTCCCACAGTCATTGCACCCCACCCCCAACCCCTCCCCGCAAGCGGGGAGGGGAGACAAAGCGCAGCTTTGGCGGGATGGGGTTCTTGGGGTTTAGTAAGTAATAAGGCAGACATTATATCATCTGTTAAATGCGTATTTTTATACTAAAGCTGGGTATTACAAATAAGTACTTTCGATCGAATAGGTTTTCAAAGATGATTTTAAGCTTTAGAAATACTAGTGCTGTGTGTGCCGTATTTTTATTAGTCAGTGTCAGCAGCTTTCACAAGTCAGCCATAGCCAATATAAATAACCAGTCCCAATTGATAGCGCAGCAGATTAAAACTCAGGTAAACCCAGTTTTTAAATCTATTCTGCCTAAATTAAAGCAAAAAACTCAAATTCGGATTCTTTTACCGAAGTTTATTCCTGAGTCGGATGGTGAAAATCCAATTTACGCAACTATAGAAGCTGCTACGCAAAAAAAGTATGATATTTTACTGGCTTATAGTCCAGACTGTAATGGTGCTTCTGCCTGTCGTTTAGGTGTTGTTACGGCTTCAGCCATAACCCGCAAAACACCCAGCCTGACTGGAAAACGTGTATCTTTAGCTAAGGGCATTACTGGCTATTTTGTAGATTTTACTTGTGGTGCTGGTTGCTCAGATGCTACCTTGATTTGGAGACAACAGGGTGTGCAATATGTTTTTGGATTGAAAGCTGGCGAACGCACTTCTTTAGTAAAAATGGCTAATTCTGCGATTAATCCCTAGCTAGCGTCATTTGATTCTACTTCCCAACGAAACAGCCGCGGCAATTGAGATACATCTATGGCGTAGTTAACAATCCACATTACCAATTCAAAAATCAATAAATATCGTACCCACTGCAACTCGCTGGTAGAATCCAAAAGTGTCAAACCCTCATACAACTGCCAAAAGCGGTAAGGGAGATATATATAAGGAACCATCACCCAGACGACATTTTGCAACTGCCTGAGTGCCACTCTTTCAGAGATAATTTGCAACCCTAAAACGATAAAATACCAAGCAAGCACAGTTAACACCGTGCGATCGCCCCACCATACACCCCACAATAGCATAACCACTAATGGCGGCACTACTGCTAGCAGTTGTACCGAGCCAAACCAGATTTTATACCAACCGGGAAATGGTAAAGGTAGAGTATAAGGCTTTGCGTTTTTCCATCCCCAGTTCACAACCACAATAAAAAGTGTGGCAATAAGGAAAAATAGGAGATTTTCTAGGAACAGATACAGGTTGATATTTAAGGAAGTCATCAGGGTATTAAGCTAATCAGCATTCAAGTTCCATAATTAGGGCGGGCAAGATGTCCACTTCACAAGATATAGAGAAAATTTTCATCTGCAAATTAGATGTGTTTTAGCTTATCAACCTCTGATGTTTGTGTGTCATTCTCTTCAAGTAGTATTTTTGCTATTTAACGACCTAGCCAAGTCTTGATAATGTCAAGCAGACTCGAACCACCCCAAACCAATGCCACTAGGATGGAAGTCGTTAAAACACCCCCCAGCACACACATAACTAAACCACCCAGGCTAATAGCACCATCATCTTCCGATAAGCCAAAGCTTGTTACAAAAATTCCCATTGCTGGCAGGGTATTAGTTCCTGGAATCGGAATCATCATGGAAATTGCCATCAAGGCGATCGCTATACCAATGGTCACTCTACCAGGTAAAGTAGTACAGATATAGCTTAGACGAGGACGAGCGATCGCTTCAATTCTTTTTAACCAAGGAATACCTGCTTTCAAAAACCCCTGAACTGTTGTAAGTTGCATAGGATGATTCATCATCCGCTTGGGTAGCCAGGGAGTTTTTGCACCGGCAATTAGCTGTATTGCTAATAGAAAAATCAGGATGCCGAAAGGAGTCGAGTATCCAGGTGCGGGAACCGGTAAAGCAGAAGGTAAAGACAGGATAACCAACAAAAATCCAAAAATTCTTTCTTTTGCTAACAATAGAATCTCTGCCAAAGTTACTTTTGATGGTCGGTCTTCTTCAAAAAAATAGCGTTCTAATTCGTTAGACAGTCTAGCCATACAACACCAACTTTTATCAAAACTCAGTAAATAAATATACTTAAATCTCTACACAAAATCTGAAAAATATTTCAACTTCTTTTTGCTCTATTTTCTTGTACCAAATGAATAATCGATGGTACTAAAGAAATAACTATAATTAATCCAATAATTGGTAACAAATACTTATCTACTTGTTCAGGTGGCAGAGATTTTCCTAAGAAAAACCCTAACAGGGTAATGCCGAATGTCCAAAGAAAGCCACCAATTAAGTTGTAAGACATAAATGTGCGATAATGCATTGCACCAATCCCAGCCACAATGGGCGCGAAAGTCCGTACAATCGGTAAAAAGCGTGCTAAAACAACCGTTTTTTTACCGTGCTGGTGATAAAAGTTTTGAGTTTTCACAAGATGTTTTTTATGGAACAACCATGAATCTTCCTTTTTAAATAGTCTTCTGCCAAATTTATGCCCAGTCACATAGCCAACATTGTCACCTAAGACTGCACAAATAAAAGCACCAATTATCAGAACCCAAATGTTCAATAAATTCTGAGATGCAACAAATCCAGCGGTGAACAATAAGCTATCCCCAGGCAGAAAAAAACCAATTAACAAGCCAGATTCAGCAAAGACAATCGCCCAGACCCCAAAATAGCCGAGTGATTTAATCAGTTGTGGTAAATCCAGATGCATAGAATTTTGACTTTTCAACAATAGATCCACAACATCTTAACGTTCAGCAATTTTATTGAATAAAAAGTAATATTACATTTCTGTAAAATTATTATGTAATCTTAATAAATGTAATGACAGATGACAGGTTTTGAGTTACGGGTGCAAGAGACAAAGATATTTGAAAGTACTAAGAATATTTTGGGGTGTTGCGATGCCTACGGCGAGCTTTGCTAACGCAGCAGAGTTGGAATATCGTGTTAACTTTTTCATAGCTACCCTTAGAGATATGAAAAGTCATCAAATTCCTCCTGGAAGCTTTGGTTTGCCTGTATTAGGTGAAACACTCTCCTTTCTTTTCGACCGCGATTTTGCTAAAAAGCGCTATCGCCAGCATGGGCCCATCTTCAAAACTCATCTTCTTGGCAGACCGACTGTAGTGATGGTCGGCCCGGAAGCATTAGAGTTGGTTTTGTCAAGCCAAATGGAGAATTTTTCTTGGCGCGATGGATGGCCTGATAATTTCAAGACAATACTGGGTGAATCGCTTTTTCTGCAAGATGGAGAAGAACACCGCAGAAACCGTCGCTTGATGATGCCAGCATTGCATGGCCCAGCATTGGCGAATTATGTATCCACGATGGAAGATATTACACGTAGTTATCTGCAAAAGTGGGAGAAGCAGCAGGAATTTACTTGGTTCCAAGAATTTAAACAACTGACGTTTGATATTGCTAGTCAATTATTGTTGGGTACGCGTCCCGGCCCTGAATGTGTACGTTTTAGCAAGTTGTTTGCAGCCATGACAAATGGACTGTTTGCGATTAATCCGTTGCCCTTGCCATTTACAACATTTGGTAAAGCGATAGCTGCTCGTAATCAGATTTTAGAGCATCTAACTCGTGTTGTCAGAGAACGTCAGCAAAATCCAACAAAAGATGCTCTGAGTTTATTAGTGCAAGCCCAAGATGAAGAAGGGAACCGGATGAGTGAAAAAGAACTCATCGCTCAGGCCTTACTATTACTATTTGCTGGACATGAAACTACTACTTCGATGCTGACTTGGTTGTGTGTAGAGTTAGCGCGTCATCCAGAAGTACTCGAAAAAGCAAGAGTTGAACAATTGCAACTTGCAAGTCAAGGTGACTTGGATTTAGAACAATTAGGGAAAATGCCCTATTTAGAGCAGGTTTTGTGGGAAGTTGAAAGATTGCATCAACCTGTCGGAGGCGGGTTTCGTGGCGTAATTAAAGACTTTGAGTTTAAAGGTTATCACGTTCCTGCTGGTTGGCAGTTATACTATTCAATTGGAGTTACTCACCGAATTGCAGAAATTTATTCTGAACCAGACCTTTTTGAACCAGACCGTTTCAGTCCCCAGCGCCAAGAACATAAAAAGTATCCTTTTAGTTTAGTTGGTTTTGGCGGTGGGCCACGCATCTGTATTGGCCTAGCCTTTGCCAAAATGGAAATGAAGATTGTTGCTGCTCATCTTCTACGCAATTATCATTGGGAGATATTACCCAATCAAAGTTTAGAGGAAGTTGTGGTTCCCACTAATCGCCCGAAAGATGGATTGCGGGTTAGATTTCAACCTCGGTAAAATGTTTTATGACATTCCAAATAAACATACATTTGCCTAACGGAGTTTTACAACGCTTGCAAAATGTGAAAGATTTTGTGGGTGGAAGTGTTAACTCTCTAAGTAATTCAGCACAACAAGCTGGTGAGTCTTTGAAGACAACAGCCACTACAACGACTGATAAAGCAATTGATACAGTTACGACAAGCTTAGAGCAAACTTGGCAAACTGCTGATAAATTTAAGAGTACAACATCGGGCGCAGTTAAAGATGCGATCGCATCTTCTGCGAGTGATTGGCTGACACAACACCCAATATTTTTTAAGTTAGTTCAAATACTAGGTTGGGCGACTAATCACCCAATTATTAGTGTAGTAATTTTGCTTTTTGCACTTGCTCTCATTTGGAGCATCATCAAAGCAATTGTCCGCTTAATTGAAACAGCTAGTTGGTCAATACTGCAAGTTCCGTTCAAATTGCTTCAGGCTTTGATTCAAGTTAGTTTTCAATCCTTAACTAAAGTTGGCAGTTTTGTTGTTCAACAAATCACAGGTGCTAAAAAAACTGATAATCTACCAGCTTTACTACCTGAAAATTTTCAACCAAAGAAACAACAGCGATTAGCAGAAATTTCTCATCGCTTGGAAGCAATTCAAAAGGAACAGCATGAGCTTTTACAAGAAGCAGCAGACTTGATTGCTTCTGATACTATTGATATAGATACCTCCAAAATTAAACAGCTAAAAAGCGTTGAATCACATCTTGGCTGAGTTCGGTTGTAGAACCAGAAGCGACGATACCACCTTTTTGCATAGCGTAATAGTAATCAGCTTGACGAACAAAGTGCAAATGCTGCTCTACCAATAAAACCGAAATGCCCGTGGTTTCGACAATGCGACGAACTGCGGCTTCAATTTCTAGGATGATGGAGGGTTGAATACCTTCGGTGGGTTCATCTAAGACGAGTAATTGAGGTTCTCCCATTAAAGCACGTGCGATCGCTAATTGTTGCTGCTGTCCTCCGCTTAAATCACCACCCATCCGCGAAAGCATGGTTTTTAACACCGGAAATAAGCTAAAAACTTCTTCTGAAATTTCTGCTTTTTTTACTGGTTTGCGTCTAGCTTCCAATCCCAGCAGTAGATTTTCTTGAACTGTCAACCGAGGGATAATCTCTCGTCCTTGGGGGACATAACCAATTCCCAACTTTGCCCTTTGGTCTGGAGATTTGGAGTTGATTAATTCTTCAGCTAAATTAATAGTACCGCTACGGGGTTTGAGTAAACCCATGATAGTTTTGAGTAAGGTAGTTTTTCCGACACCATTGCGTCCAATTAGGCAAACCATTTGCCCCGATGGTACACTCAAATCTACATTGCGGAGAATATGGCTTTCGCCGTAATAAACGTTAAGGTTAGAAATTTTGAGCATAAAAGAATTTTTAACTGTTTAGTTTTGGGGGTTGCATACAGCACTGACAGCTATTATGCAATACAGACCGCCAGGGAATAGAATTCCCTGTCTAATGGTGCAAGTCCTCTAGAAGAGGACTAGAAAAACTTGGGTTAAAGCACTGACAGCTATTTATTGTGGGGTGGTTAGGTCATCATACTTAAATATGTTCTTGTTGGGCGCGTAAGCTGTTAATCGTTGCGGTTAAAACTAGGAAAATTGCCAAAACCAATACAGTATTTCTAAGCATTGAGTTATCAAAATGCTTGAGTGCGATCGCTATTAATGCCCAAAGTGTTACTCCTGCATAAGCGATGTCTCGACGCTGGATGACCATAACTATTGCAACTGCTGTTGCTATTAATACCATGATCAAAGTCCAGATTATAGCAGAAATTCCCCAACCGTTCCACCCGTGAAAATCCAAGGCACACGCTACATTGACAATCGTCGCCACGCTAATCCAGCCTAGATAAATACTAATCGGAAAGTGAATACACCATTTTTTCAGCCGAGGTACACGCGATTTGCCAATTTCTAACTGCACATAGACAGCAATCAGCGGCAACAGAATCAAGAGCATTGCAATGACAGAAAGAGCAAAAAGCCGAGACAAAAATAGATATACCCAGATGCTTTGAGCAACACAGGCAATTACCAACAGATAACCTGTCTTACGTAAATCTGGCTCATCTCGTTGATTAGGTAGAGCTTGGTATACCCCAAAAGCAAACAACCCCAGGTAAATCAGCCCCCAGATTGCAAAGGCGTAATTGGCAGGGATAATCAGGACATTTTTAAACAAAGTATTGGAAATTTCCCCGATGCTAAGTCCATTGAGCGGAAAAATGTTCGATACTACGTTGATAAGAAAAGCACCAAAGATTGCAACCAAAGTAACAAGCTGCCGCCAAAGATCCCGGTAATTGCCTCTTGTGGACTGCTGCATAGGATGTTAACTCATAATCTTTTGTGCTTTTAGCTTACATCTGAAAAAGAGTGATGGATATAAGCCACAGTCATATCTAGCAAGTTAATCAAGAGTTAAACTAATTATTGACCTCACTGCTTTTAAGGTACTGTCCATGCAGCTACTTCAAACTACCGACAAAGATTTTTCTGTCAAATTCAAAACTCTTGTAAGCGATCGCCGGGAAGTTACAGTTGATGTTAGTGGGACAGTACGCGAGATTCTAGCTGATGTCAAAGTGCGTGGTGATGCCGCAGTTAAGGACTATACTAGCCGGTTCGATCGCAACAATCTCCAGTCTTTGCATCTTAGCGAAACCTTTATTGCCGAACACGCAGCCCAATGTCCTGCCGATGTCTTGGCGGCGCTGGAATTTGCTGGTGAGAGGATTGTGGCTTTCCATCAAAAACAACTACCGCAAGATATTGGCTACACCGATGCAGTGGGGGTGAAATTAGGATTGAATTGGGTAGCGCTGTCGCAAGTGGGAATTTATGTACCAGGAGGACGGGCTAGCTATCCGAGTTCTTTGTTGATGAATGCCTTACCAGCGAAAATTGCTGGTGTTGAAAGAATTGTCATGACAGTACCGATGCCTGGTGGTGAAATTAATCCTGTCGTATTGGCTGCTGCTCAAGTTGCTGGTGTGACAGAAATATATGGCATTGGTGGGGCGCAAGCGATCGCAGCATTAGCTTATGGTACAGAAAGCATTGCCCCGGTAGATAAAATTGTTGGCCCTGGTAATGCTTATGTTGCTGAAGCCAAGCGTCAAGTCTTTGGCACTGTTGGCATTGATAGCATCGCTGGGCCTTCAGAAATTCTAGTGGTAGCCGACAACCAGAACAACCCAGATTGGATTGCCTGGGATTTACTATCGCAAGCAGAACACGATCCTAATGCCCAGTCAATCTTAATTACTGATTCCGAAATCTTCGCGCAACAAGTAATCAAGGCTGTTGAAAAAATTCTCGCCGATTTACCCACCAGAAAAGTTGCCAGTGCAAGTTGGCAAAATTATGCAGCTGTAATTCTGGTTAACGATTTAGCCGAGAGTATACCACTGCTCAATCAACTAGCTCCAGAACACGTGGAATTGTGTGTGGACAACCCGCAACTCCTGGCCAATCAAATTAAGTGTGCCGGCAGCGTGTTTTTAGGACGCTATACTCCAGAGGCGATTGGCGATTATTTAGGAGGCCCCAATCATGTACTGCCAACTGCCCGTTCTGCCCGCTTTGCTTCTGGTTTGAGTGTCTACGACTTTCTCAAACGAATTACTTTTTTAGAATGTGATAAACAATCATTACAGACAATAGGCAAAGCAGCTGTCACCTTAGCAGAGGCAGAAGGTTTGCCAGCCCATGCAGGTAGTGTATCTGTGCGCTTGCCATAAAAAGCTGAGAAGAGCAGAAAGGAGCATCTACATTTGACATTGATTAAAGAGTGCATCGCGTTTTTAAACTTCCATACCGCCTCTATTCCAGCTTCCCCAACGACTTAGGGAACTCCAAAAAATAAATTATCCAATACTGTGGGGTGGGCAACATGAGCGCCATATAAACCAATACGGTTCAGTTAAGCATTGTTTTCCTCTCTCTGTTCCCTCTGTGCCTCTGCGGTTCGTTAAAAAAATTGACTTTGATAAAGAGTTTTAGCCTTAACTGAACCGTATTACCATATAAACTGGGATCTCGTGTCGCCCACCCCACAGGAGTTAATTGGATATTTTTTGATTTGGAAGTCCCTTATAAATTTTTTATTGCGATCGCGACGTTCAATAGCAACAGTAAAATTATTACGGAGTTCCCGATAACATCCATCTAAATTCGTTTGCGATCGCCATTTAATTGTAATAGTTAATAGAGCGTAAGTAAGTCAATGCAATAAAACCAAACTATGTAAAGAAAAGTAAATAAGGCTCAAACTCTTTCTCTCCCTGCCCCCTGCCCCCTGCCCCCTGCCCAACAATAATTATTTACGCCGACCTACTTAAATGGTTACGCATTTACACAAGTATTCCCGAAAACTCGGTTAAGTGTTTAGTTTTCTATCCAGTTTTTCCATTCTTATCTGATGCTTGTTCAGCAACATTTTTTAAGCGGCTCGCTCTCATTTTACGGAGGCGATCGCTATTGCGAACACCACCCGCCATTTCATATTCAGCGCTGTCTTTGCCGTACTTGATAGCAACCACCATTAACATTTTCTCAGAAAGCTGCCTCAAGTTTTTTTCCATCTCTTCAACTTCTGTTAAAGAAGAATCAACTATAGCTAAAGCGCTATTATGAACATCAAGTTTGTTACGCAACTGTTCGATTGACTCAATCAGTTTTCCTAAAGTATAATCTTCATCAAATTTAATGCTTGGAAGAATCGATTTCATCCCAGATGCTCTTAATTCAGCTTTTTCTAAAACGCGGGATGTACGTTTTTGACGAGACATAAATTTGCTCTTTTAAGATACTTCTAGAGCTAGCTTGCCTCAATTAAACCCGATTTCGGTTCAGCATAAATCGCAATTTCTGCTCGTAAAATTTTTAGCTGATCTCAGTAATATCTCGGCATATATAGCAATCCTAAATGAGTTGTGAAAATGTGCGATGTCCAGATCCCCGACTTCTCTGAGAAGTCGGGGATCTAATTTTTCACGAATGATTTAGGATTGCTATATAGCGCAGACTTGAGAGTAGTCGCTACAAACTTGGGAGTAGTCGCTACAAACTTGGGAGTAGTCGCTACAGACTTAGGAGTAGTCGCTACAGACTTGAGAGTAGTCGCTACAGACTTGGGAGTAGTCGCTACAAACTTGAGAGTAGTCGCTACAGACTTGAGAGTAGTCGCTACAAACTTGGG
>NZ_JAVRCS010000001.1:0-248559 GCF_034530635.1 Nostoc sp. EspVER01 | reverse complement strand
AGTAGTCGCTACAGACTTGGGAGTAGTCGCTACAGACTTGGGAGTAGTCGCTACAGACTTGGGAGTAGTCGCTACAAACTTGGGAGTAGTCGCTACAGACTTACATTTAGTTCGTAGAGGGCAGCACTTTGGCTGCTTTCGACTTTGCATCAGCTTGGCAACATTCTGTCAAAGGTTGTTTAGCTAAATTCTCTAAATCTACGGATTGAAGCAAATTCATCCACTCCACCGCTAAAGTTGGATCTTCAGGTTTGCTAAGACGTAATTCAGCCAAAGTAGTCAAGGCATCGTACCAAATACCATTCTCGGCATAAAGGTTTACCCGTTGCTGAGGAGTTGCTTGCTTCAGGCTATCTACTAATTTAGGATTTGGATTGACTCGTTGCACCCATCCTTCCACATACTCTCGTTCTGGAGGTTGTTGTGGATTGCAAATGACTTTTATCTTCAAAAACCAGTGATACATCTTGTCTACTTGCAATGGTGAAGTATTTGCGCTTAAGGGAATGCTAATAATTCCTGGTACTTCTGGTATTGTTACTACTGTTCGGTAAAGAGTTTGACTTTGTTTACTTGACTCATCTTTGACAACAAACTCAATGGAATCAATTAGAGATTTTTGATAAGGGACAAAAAACCAAAAAGTTGGATATTCCTCATTCGTCAAACCCCAAACTTTAGTAACAGCAACAGCTTGTGCTTGTCCTTGATTGACTGTCTCTTTGTATACAGGTACCAGTCCAATAACCGACTGATTGCCAACACCACAACCACGACTTGCAGCCCCGCCGCGATCGCCTGTTGCACCCCTGTCTGGAGGAGGCGGAGGAGGCGAAAATTTCTTAGGAGTGGCTGCAACGGGTGTCATCCAAATCATTGGAGAATAGCCGATAATTCCCCACAAAGTCATTCCCAATGCCGCGATTAATTGTATTGTTTGCCAATAGCTTTTCATCTGAATTCTGACTCCTGAATTCTGACTTCTTCTTCAATATTAATTTTTAAATTTCATGTTTAAGTAAGTTGTAGCTATTAAACTATTACTTACTAAAGCCAACATAGCAGGAATCAGGGGAACCCAACAACTATATACAATTAAAAATATAAAACAGCTAACGTATAAACTGATAATGCCTATTCCTCCTGCCAAGGTTAAGTAAATGAATCGGTGCAGATAAGCAGTAAATAAACCGCCTAAAAAAGACCAACCCCAAACCCAAATTACCTCACCCCAAAGCGGCCAAGTCCACAACAGAGGTTGTCCGTCCAAAGCAGCCCTGAGCAGTTGACTGACCATTTGGGCTTGTAAAAATACTCCTGGTATTGCCTGTAATTTTCCTTGAGGAGTGATGTAAGGAGTTAACCAGTAATCACCAAAAGTTTCTGCTGTTGTGCCAATAATGACTATTTTGCCTTTGACTGCATTGGCATTGAGCTTACCTGTTAGCACTTCTTGTAAGGTCATACTTGGTGCGTTGGCGAAGCCTGCCGAAGGTATCGCTTCTGGGGAACCAGAAGAACGATAATTTAATAAAATTTGGTGTCCCAAAGCGTCAACTCTTTGATAACCTCCGGTATGAGCTTCTATTGGTTTAAATGTCACCTTCCCTAATCGCCACGCGCCATCAGGGTTAAATTGCAACCGAATTCCTTTTGTATATAGGTAACGCAGCGCAAGTTGAACGCTCAGGGCATAAGGTGTAGTACAAGGAGATGAGGGCGCAGGAGTTAACGCTAACAGATGGCGACGCACAACATTATCTGAATCGATGGCAATATCGCTAAAACCGAGATTGTGTGAAGAAACTTCTGGGGGTGGTTTTACACCTGGTTTTCCGGCTTGAGAATCGCTGAGTTGACACACACCCACAAAGCGATCGCTTTTTCGCATCCTTGCTGCCAATGCTGGATAATCCTTACCCACTGGATAATCTCGGTATATATCCAAACCAATAACTTGTGCTTGATATGCCTCTAATTTTTCTAACAGTTGGGCAAGTGATTTGTCTGACAACGAACCTTGAGGTTTTTCCGGTTTTTGCGCCTGGACATCTTCTTCAGTCACAGTCACAATTAGTAGGCGTGAGTCTGGTTTTTCACGAGGACGCAAGCGTACCAGTTGGTCAAATGCACTTAACTCTAATGCTTGCAGCACGCCCAAATACCTGATCCCGATTAATATTCCAGTTACTACCATACTCGCCAGTAAGATCGATGAGAAGCCAAGGCGATTTGTGGTTTCTCTAACAGGCGTGGTTTGAGACAAAGATGCAGGAAGATTGGGTGTATTTCTAAACAATTCCCCCCAATTCAACGGCATTTCAGCCGGATTTTGAAAGATGACAGGCAACCATGTAGCGCAGGGAAATTGGTTTTCTAGTCCCTGTAACCTTTCTCGTGCTTCCCTGACGGCTAAATACAACGAGTCTCCCCGTGCGAAGGCTTCCAAAAAATACTTTAAAAACTGTTGCGCCACGCGATCGGGTACAGGCTCTCGCATCACGATAATTTGGGGAATATGTAAGTCTGCAAACTCCCATGCCAATCCCAAACCATCACAGGAATTGAAAATCGCTAGTTTTAGACCTCGTTCTACTGCCTTTTTTAAGGCATACTTTAACTGGCTAATTGTGAGACTTTCTGTTTGATTAATGTAGATTTTTCCTGTTTGATTCGTTTCCTGAGTGGAACTATGTCCGGCGAAAAATAGAATCTGCCAATTCTGCTCCCATAGCTGATCGGTAAGGTCAAGGCATTGTGGTTCAACTAAAAAAGTGATATCTGTATTGGGTAACAAATTAAGTAGCGCCTGATCTGCTTTGGTATCAATACCTTGACTGTTACCCAAAATCGCTAAGATTTTTACTTTGTTGGATGTAGTTGCTATTCGGTTAAGGTTGACTTGTTCGTAGCCAGGAGCGCTCAGGGCTATTTCCGCCTGGGGATAGCGTTCTATCAAATCCCAAAGATGCCAGGGGAATTTCTGTAATCGCAAGTCTTTGGTTTGTAAAAGCATCCGAATATTATCCGCAAGCATGAGTTTTTCTAACAATTTCTCGCGGATAGAACGAAAGGAATCGGAAGCAAGCCAAGTATTAAAACTGACTTTAAATTCCTCACTCACCTGCTGGCAGTATTCTAGGCTGGGGGCTTGGTTAAGTTCTTTAGGTAAACCAATCGGACGAGATGGCAACTTTAAATTACGATAAATAGATTGCCAACGGTGATAATCGCGGAGAATTTCTGGGTTGGGGGGAAGCTCACCTGTGATTTCTACAGTCGGGCGGACATTTTCATCGCCAATCTGTAGAGTTACGGTAAACCCTTGTTCAAAGTTTCCCTCCCCTAACTTTAAGATGATTAACTTGTCCACAGCTAGTTCTCCCTAGATGTTGAGTGTATCCATAGGGGCAGGACACTACCCATTGGTGTTAACTTAAGCTCAAACCCTTGTAACGCATACGTTTTACTCCACCCTAACCCTCCCATTGGAAAGGCTACAGTGTACACACAAGTCTTTAAGAATTGCCCCATCAGCTTTTGATCCCCCCAACCCCCCGTTTAAGGGGGGCACAAAACCTCTCAAAGTCCTCCTTTTTAAGGAGGATTTAGGAGGATCTACAACATTTGGAACTGGATTTCCGGCTTCCCCCTCTTTACAAGGGAGAATTGAGGGGGGTAATTTGACTTGTGTGTACACCGTAGCCCCAAGGCATCGGGGAAAGGCGGTTTTGGGTTTAGACAAAACCGGGGTGAGATGACGCTGTGAGTAACCATAAGTGAATGAACTCAATATCACGTCCTGACAAGGGTTTCAAGTTAATTGACACCAATAGGCACTGCCGTGCCCTTACACCCTGCTATGTATATCTTGGTTACTAAATAGGTTGTTGTGTGTTGTGAAATTCAGTTTAAGAGTAAATAATAGAGGCTAAACGTGAAGATTTTTGAAGGTAATACTTAAAACCGCAGAATTTCTCGCTCATAGTCTTCAGGTGTAGGTTCTATTTCCCAAACTAATCCTTCTCCTAGTTCTAAAATTACTTCCAAATACAACATATCTACAGCAGTTGTTGCCGTATCTTGATTATTTTCAAAAGCTTGTAAGTCTTCCGTTAGCAGTCGGAGCTTAAACCCAGCCGGAATTTGACCATTAAGAGTTGTACTTCGCAATTCAAAGCGCCAAACATAGTTCTCAGAAGCGCTTTTTGGGAAAATGCGTAACTCGTATGTTTGCTCTGCAATTATTATTTGTCGAGACAAGCCGAGAACTGGTTCTGCACTCCGCATTCCCACAGGTACGGCAACGAATTCTCTTTTTTCCCATCCCCACAGTTGAGCTAAATTGGCTACTCCTGTCTGCAACCATTGCGGAATCGATCGCTGTATGAGTAAACCCTGACGCCGTTCATACAACTTTTTTCGCCAACCGCTATGTGCCAAGAGCGCACCCCAGAGTGAAAATGGAACTGCTAAACGCGGGAATTTCACATCGCGATCGCCTAATCTTTCTAAGAGGTTTTCCGCCTGGGTTTTGCCAATCGGATCTAAAGGTGCAATCTCGGCACGTAAGGTTTCTGACCGATCGAGTTGGCGTGTAACCCACAGCACATTAATATCTGGAATTAAATCTTCTTTTTCCAAGCTGTAAGTGCGATCGCCAGCATCATAAACCCCTTTTGTTTTCAGAATTTTATGGGTTGTATAGCCAAAAATCCTCATCCAGCCATCATCGGGATTGACTTGTACTGCTATGTAATAGTCAGCAACCCACTCTGGTATATCTACCCATTCCTGCGGTACGCGTAACTCATCGCCATCCATCGCCAGGGTGGGAATTAATACCAGGCGATCGCGATCGAAAGTAATAGCTGTGCCATTAACTACTTCCCAAAAACTCGGCAATGCCGCACTGTTAGGATAAACTCTGGCGGTGGGAGCCATTTCCTCCTGGAACCAAGGCAAAAATGCTTGCAAGCATTTTTGATTTATCCACCCACGTTGACAAGCACCAGCTGTTGAGTATGGTTGTTCTTGCACTTCTGGAAATTGAGTAATTTCCAAGTATAAATGCTGTGAGTCAATAGTGAATGGGGCAGGTGGGTTCAACATAAATAATTTGAGAATGGCTCCATATAAAGACCATGTTTTAGGGAGAGGGAAGAGACAAAATTATTTCTTGCCTACTGATTGAATTTGAGTATGGCTATATTGGACTTTGAGCCATTCCTCTAAACTTGTGTTTATGGCATCTACTACGTCGGATTTTGGGGAAATATGCAAGGTATTTTGACTCCATTGCGTGAGAGTCAGGAGCAATGACTTTTTAATGCTGCTCAGGCGACGAGAAACAGTATATTGCTTAATTTCTAACTGTGCAGCAATTTCTTGTTGAGTCAGTTGTTGAACATAGTAAGCTTCTAGTACTTTTTGAGACTCAGCATCGAGTGCAGCGATCGCTTGGTGCAAAACTTGGTTTAACTGAGCTTGCTGCGATCGCATATTTACAGCTTCTTCCTGTTCAATAATTTCCGTTAGTAAAGATGTTTGCAAATCTACAGGCAATATATCTAATAAATTACCCTCATCTTCTTTGAGGGGAGCGTCTGCGGAAACAATCTGAGGATAAAGGAAATTACGGGCAGCTTTAGCAGCAGATAATACCAAGGTTTCTATGGTTTGCTGATTGATTGCGGCAGTGGGTGAACTCAATCGGCTAAAACGTTCTGCATTATAAAGATTACTAATAGCCTCCCAAGTTCGAGCATCTGGTTTGGGAAGCTGACGAATTTTTGTATTGTCACCCGTGTAGAGTTCCTTAAAGCATTCCCAAGCTAAAACATAACTCTCGATGCTTTCTTTGTTAAATCCGGCATTTTGTAATGACTGCACTAGTCGTTTGCGGCTGAGTTTATGCAATAATGCCCAGTCTGAGCAAATGTCTGCTTCTCGGTGTAAACGCAGTGCATCTTTGATAATCGATTCAAAAGTTAATTCTGCATAGGCTTTTAAATGCGAACTGTATTGAGGGTTGAAATTTTTGAGTATTTTGTTAATATGAGCGATCGCCATCTGAAAACAGTCGGCTACAGACGACTGCGTGGGAAAGTTGAGGGCAAATTTTCTGGCAGTCCAATAGCACACCTCTTGTAAGTAAGCAGAAATATGTGCAAGTGCCACAGCACTAGATTCAGTCTGCCAAACTTTATACCAGTAAAGTGCCCAAAAGGTATCTGATTTCTCAGTTGACGACTCCAGGCAAACTTTCATACTGCGTCGCAGTTTGGCATCTGTTGCCCAACCACTAAATTGATCTACATCAAATTGCACAAAGGTAGAAAAGATTTCAACAATGCCCTGTCGGGGTTGCATGGAATACTTGCCGCTGTTTGAAACATAGCTGATTACAATTATACAGCCAGAGGGACAAAAGCTAATTCCTTGCTGCGTAAGGATTTTACAGATTTTTCAAAAAAATTGTGATCTCAGTGCATAAAGACTAAAAGTCATCGTAGAGAGTGATATGCAGGGAAGTTCATTTAAAAAGATGCTTTTTTTGGGGAATAGCGGAATCATTGAATAAGTTCGTCAAATACAGAACAAAATTTCGATGGTTACAGCCACAAATATGCAACTTCTTAAAAGTTACCTAATTATCTCTGCATGACCTAATTAGCAAAGAGAGAAAAACCATGTTGACTAATCAAAACTGCCTAGAATCTTTTGGTTTAATTGAAGAACTTGACGAACAAGCTGCTGAAACAATTAGTGGCGGTTATGAAGTTTTTACCATTAAAAACACAGTGGGATTTGACGTTAACTTTTCTTTAGATGATACGCCATTTACATTACCTGCAAACGAAACATGGGTATATACTGCTTACAGCGGAGGAATCATTAACTTTGACAGTGATGACCGAGCTGGCTACGAACAATACAAAGAATACAATTTAGCTGATGGAAGAGTCTATGAGTTCCAATATGACTCAAGTGCTGGCAATCCATATGATTTCAATATCTATGGCGTAGGCTAATCTGCAATTTTCAAGTGGATTTACTAATTTGAATTTCCGAGGTTAGATTGTCCTGTCTTGGTTCAGATTAAAGATGTAACCACTCAAAAATCTGGGACAAAAAGCTGAATACAATATAAGGTCGGGGCAAGTGCCCCGATTTTTTTATGCATAAGGATTTATATCATGTCCGCTAGATTACTTATTAAACCTGAAGAACCCCACCCCGCCAAAGCTATGCTTTGTCTCCCCTCCCCGCAGGCGGGGAGGGGCTGGGGTGCAATGACTGTGGAAATCATAACTAATTATACGGACATGATATTACCAGGTTTTTCAGAATAATTCTAATCCAAATACATAAAAACTCAAAGTCATCGTAAAGATTGATATGCAAAGAGGTTAGCGAGTAAATACCACAAAAAAGATACTTTTTTGGTTGCTTGCTAAATCATTGGATAATTTCGTCAAATACAGAACAAATTTTTGATAGTTACATCTGCAAGTTAATCACCGAAATATTAAATATCTTAAAAGCTCCCTAATTCTCTCTGCATAACTTAATTAAAAAAGGAGAAAGCCCATGTTAAACAATAAAACATACCTAGAATATTTTGGTTTAATTGAAGAACTTGACGAACAAGTTACTGAAACAATTAGTGGTGGCTACGAGGTTTTTGAAATTAGAAACAAAACGGGATACGATATCCCCTACGATTACGGTATAGATGGTACAGTAAGAGGCGATCTTCTAACACCTGGAGGCGGTTATATATGGACTATGTACAGTGGAGGTGAATTAACCATTGAATTTGATGCTGACGTTAGAATTGACTACAAAAAATTAAAAAAATACACTTTAACTGATGGGGTATATGAGTTTCAAAACGACCCAAGTCCTGACAATCCATATGATATCGATCTTTATTCCGTAGGCTAATGTGCAATTCTCAAGTTGATTGACTGATTTGAATTTCCGAAGTTATATCGTGTCCGCTTGATTACTTATTAAACCCGAAGAACCCCACCCCGACAAAGCTACGCTTCGTCTCCCCTCCCCGCAAGCCTACGGTGTACACACAAGTCTTTAAGAGTTGCCCCATAAGCTTTTGATCCCCCCAACCCCCCTTAAAAAGAGGGGGGCAAAAACCTCTCAAAGTCCTCCTTTTTAAGGAGGATTTAGGAGGATCTACAACATTATGGTTTTGTAGAGAGATGTGTGTACACCGTAGCCCCGCAAGCGGGGAGGGGAATAGGGGGTGGGGTGCAATGACTGTGGTAATCATAACTAATTATTTGGACATGATATTAGTTATTTATCAAGGAACACAAATTTATGACCTCAACTACAACTTATACTTACAATGCCAATTTTGCTGTATATGGATTTCACCGATTTTTCAAAATTTTTCCGATCTGAGTGCATAAAAACTAAAAGTCATCGTAGAGAGTGATATGCAGAGAGATTCATTTAGTAACTATCAAGAAAAAGATGCTTTCTTTGGGGACTAGTTGAATCATTGGATAATTTCAGCAAATGCAGAACAAAATTTCGATGGTTACAGCCGCAAATTCATCCTGCAAATATGCCACGCCTTAAAACTTACCTCATTTTCTCTGCATGACCTAATTCAACAAGGAGAAAAACCATGTTAAATATCGACAGCATCACTTCTAGTTCTAACTCTTCTGTTGTTAGTCAAGAACAACTGTTCACCGAATTAACTCCCGAACAAGGAGCAATGCTTGAGGGAGGAAAGTATATAGTTTTAATTAGAGATGCCGGTCCAGCTAGGGCCAGCATACCTATCCAAGCAGACATAGGAGATATGCAGACTACTGCAGCCAACCCGACGGTTCTTCAAATAACAAATAGCACTGGCTACAATTTGTTCTATGACTTAGCCTATGATGATCCTAGCGCTGGTAGTAATCTTTCCATTGCCCCAGGGCAAGTTTCAGATTTTCTAGGTCTAGATCCAATAGCTATAGCAAGTTGGGATCTTAGTTTACTGCTACCAGGGGTACAAAATCAGACTCAGGAGCTAGCACCAGGAAGAAGATATGAATTTTACGAAGCCTAACTGAACTGGTTGTCTGACATTCTAAAGAGTCCCTACTCAGTCAGACCTAATAGACATCTCCGAAAAATAATCTGAAACCCTTGTCTTGTCTGGGTGAAAACCTAATTTACGGAGATGTCTAATAGTAAAGAGTGGGGTGAACATCTTTGAGCGATCGCGATCAATGCGTCTTGAGGGACTGCCAAGCGATCGCTCTTACCAACTACTTTTGACAATACCCCAAGCAGTCAAAGGTTTGAATGGAAAAAATAAACATTTAATATAATCGGGTCACAAGACTCGATTGTATTTTCTTGCCAATCATCATACCAGAAAATGAAATACCAAATAGTCCTTCAACACAGCGAAGAAGACTGCGGGGCTGCGAGTCTTGCAACCATCGCCAAACACCACGGACGCATATTTACCCTCAACCGCGTCCGAGAAGCCGTAGGTACTGGTTCCAGAGGAACATCCTTGCTGGGATTGAAGCGGGGTGCAGAAGTACTAGGATTCAACGCCCGCCAAGTTAAAGCCAGTCCCCAATTAATCGACCAATTAGATCAAGCTCCCCTACCAGCAATTATCCACTGGAAAGGCTACCACTGGGTCGTATTATACGGACAAAAAGGCAAAAAATACGTCATTGCTGACCCTGGTGTTGGTATTCGTTATCTTACCCGTCAAGAGTTAATGGCGGGTTGGGGTAATGGCGTCATGTTACTACTGACTCCAGACGACAGTCGTTTTTATCAACAAGAATCAGATAAAATCGGCGGTCTGGGAAGATATCTGCAACGGGTTTGGCCTTATCGTTCTATTCTCGCCCAAGCGATCGCCATTAACATCGCCATTGGACTACTTTCTTTGGCATCTCCCTTCATGATGCAACTCCTCACCGATGATGTCTTAGTCCGAGGTGATACCCAACTACTAACTACTGTGGCAATTGGCGTTATCGCCATGAACTTAATTAGAAGCGCCATTAGCTTAGTTCAATCTCACCTCATTGGTCACTTCGGTCAAAGATTGCAATTAGGACTAATTCTAGAATACGGACGCAAACTCTTACATTTACCCCTATCCTACTTTGAAGGACGACGCAGTGGCGAAGTTGTCAGCCGCATTGCCGATGTCAAAGCCATCAATAACTTAGTTTCCCAAATTGTCCTCGGATTACCCAGTCAATTCTTTATTGCTGTAATTTCCTTGGCTTTTATGCTCTTTTACAGTTGGGAACTAACTCTCGCTTCCATAGTTGCATTTATAGTTGTCACGGGTGTTAACCTGCTTTTCTTACCCGCGATGCGCCAGAAAACCCGGAATCTGATTATTTCTGGTACAGAAAACCAAGGCTTTTTGGTAGAAACATTTCGTGGCATCCAAGTATTAAAAACTACCCAAGCCACTCCCCAAGCTTGGTCAGAATACCAAGGGAATTATGGTCGCCTCGCCAACTTAGGCTGGAGTATGATGAAACTGGGACTGTATAGCAGTACGGTTACTGGCATTCTTTCCACCTTCATTAGTATTGGCATCCTTTGGATGGGTAGCTATTTAGTCATTAATCGCACCTTAACAATCGGTCAATTAATGGCATATAACGGCATGAGTGGCAACTTTCTCGGATTCTTAGGTGCTGCTATCGGCTTAGTAGATGAGTTTATCACAGCCCAGATAGTCCTGCAACGGATGACAGAAGTTATTGACGCCACCCCAGAATCAGAAAATGATTTTAAAAAGCCTTGGGCACAAATTCCTGGAAATGCAGATATTACTTGCACTGAACTGAACTTTCATCACGCAGGTAGAGTTGACCTCCTACAAGATTTTTCCTTAACTATTCCTGGCGGTAAAGTTATTGCTTTAATTGGCAAATCTGGCTGTGGTAAAAGTACTCTGGCAAAATTACTGACTGGTTTATATAAAGTCGAGTCTGGCAATATTCGTTATGGTTTATATAATCAGCAAGATTTATCCTTAGAATGTCTACGTCAACAGGTGGTATTAGTTCCCCAAGAACCCCACTTCTGGAGTCGTTCAATTATTGATAACTTCAACTTTAGCTATCCCCATATTAGCTTTGAAGAAATTGTTAAAGCTTGTCAAATTGCAGGTGCAGATGAATTTATTAGCAAATTACCTGATAAATATCAAACTGTTTTAGGAGAATTTGGAGCAAATCTTTCTGGTGGACAACGCCAAAGATTAGCCATAGCCAGAGCCATAGTTACTCAGCCAGCAGTCTTAATTTTAGATGAATCTACAGGCGCACTCGACCCAGTAAGCGAAAGACAAGTATTAGATAGACTTTTATCCCATCGTCACAATCAAACGACTATTTTAATTAGTCACCGTCCCAAGGTGATACAGCGAGCAGATTTAATTGTATTTTTAGAACAAGGACGCTTAAAAATTCAAGGTACACCAGAAGAATTGCGCTCTTTGCCTGGCGAACATTTAGATTTCTTAGATGATACTTTCCCGTCTCATAATGAGTTGGCGCTAATATCTTCCCCGGCTCATCATAACGGTAAGACTGCGACCATTAATTAAGATAATTCGTACCTCGGCTCCGCTCGGCAACCTAATTTGTAATTTGTAAGAGATCATGGTTAGCAACACAAATTTTCTCCCCCCAATTCAAACAAACGAATTCCTCCCACCAATTACTCGTTGGACAACATGGGGCGGAATGTTTATTCTCTGCGTTCTCGGATTAGCTGGGCCACTTGCTGCAATTTGTAAGTATAAGGTTACAGTCCAAGCACAGGCGGTTGTGCGTCCGGCGGGTGAATTGCGAATTGTGCAAGCGGCGACTGAAGGCCAGGTTATGCACATTTATGTCAAAGAAAACCAAATTATCAAAAAAGGAGATGCGATCGCAGCTATCGATGACTCCCGTCTGCAAACGAAAAAGAGCCAATTGCAAACTAGTATTCAACAATCTCAGTTACAACTAGTGCAAATTAATGCTCAAATTAGTTCCCTGAATAGCCAGATTCAAGCCGAAACCGACCGCATCAACCGGATTATTACTGGTGCCCAAGCGGAATTGAGCGGCCGCCGTCGGGAATATCAAGATAAAAATCTGACCACTGTTTCCGAACTCCAAGAAGCTGATGCCAACGTCAAAATTGCTGAGAAAGAATTGCTGGCTGGGGAAGCACAGTTAAAAACTACACAAGCAAATCTCCATGCTGCTGAAGCTGCTTTGGGTGTAGCCCAGTCAAAACAGAAGCGATATGAGAGTGTAGCCAACCAAGGGGCGCTATCTCAGGATCAATTGGAAGAAGCACAATTATCTGCAAGACAGCAAGAGCAAGCGGTAAAGGCGCAAGCAGCAGCAGTGGAGGCGCAAAAACAGACAATTGAACGATTACAACAAGCGGTATCTGCTGTGATTGCCAGAAGACAACGCGCCCAAGTTGCCGTAAATCCAAGTAATGCAGCAGTAACTGTTGCTACTGAGCGAATTGCTCAAGAAAAAGCCGGAGGGGAAAGCAACAAAGCAACATTAGAGAAGGAACGCCAAGCTTTAGTTAAGCAACGGATTGAAGTTGAAAAGCAGTTAGAGCGTGATACTAGCGAACTCAAACAAGCCAAAATAAATTTAGCTCAAACTGCGATCGCAGCTACCGCTGATGGTATCATTTCCCAACTCAATCTGCGAAACCCAGGTCAAAGTGTGCGGGCTGGCGAGGAAGTATTGCAAATTGTCCCCTCTGATGCACCTCAAGTTTTGAAAGCTGCCGTGGCATCTGAAGATCAAAGTAAGTTAAAAATTGGTCAAAAAGTCCAAATGCGAGTCAGCGCTTGTCCTTACCCAGATTATGGTACTCTGAATGGGACTGTACAGACAATTTCTCCAGATGCGATCGCTCCTCAAAAAAATGGTACAAATGCATCAATGAATGGAACTACTAGCCCAAAAGCTACTGCACCTGGTGCTTTTTATGAAGTCACAATTGAACCAGAAACTTTGGTTTTAGGTAAAGGGAAAAACCAGTGTCACATTCAATTGGGCATGGAGGGTAGGGTTGATATTATTTCCCGTGAAGAAACTGTGCTGCAATTCTTTCTCCGTAAGGCGAGGTTGATTAGTGATTTGTAACTTTTTGTTTTGGGAAGCATTATCTAATCTGAATGTCATTAGTCATTAGTCATTTGTAATCACAACTGACCAAGGACGACCATAGCAACAATTTTTACAACTCAAATAAGATTGCTATAAGTTTCTATATTAAGGGACTTCCAGAAAATAAATTATCCAATTTACTCAGATAATATTTTTCTTTCTCCCCCTGCCCCCTGCTCCCCTGCCTAGACAGCGATGGGATATTTTTTTAGTTGGAAGTCCCTAAATTCGGGCAGTCTTTGATTGAATTCGGGCAACCACCAAGAATTTACATAAAGCCATTGTTTATTACCTAATTTTAAGTTTTAAAAACTTTACTTTCATCTAGTTCAAATATCTGCTGAAATTAATTGTAGAAAAATTGATCGGGACGGCTAGCTGAAAACCCTTGAAGATGTGGCTCAAAGCTGTGGCGTAAGAAAATTGCATATTCACAGGTAGGAAATGAGCAAGCGAGGCTAGTTCTGATATGACAACCTGTAAAGATAGGAATTGGCACTCAGATTTATTAGAAGTTTTAGGCATTATTGGAGTGCTTGCTCACGGCATATTTTGTTCTGAAAATCACGCCTTAGCCCAGATTACCCCTGATGGAACATTAGGTGATAACTCTTCAAGAATCACTCCTAATGTCAATATTGAAGGACTTCCGGCTGACCGCATTGATGGTGGAGCAACTCGCGGTGCAAACCTGTTCCATAGTTTCCAGGAATTCAATGTGGGTGAGTTGCAGCGTGTTTATTTTGCCAATCCCACCGGAATCTCCAATATTCTCACACGGGTGACGGGAAGTAATATCTCCAATATTCTCGGCACTTTAGGGGTGGATGGTGGTGCAAATTTGTTTTTGATCAATCCCAATGGTATTTTATTTGGGAATAATGCACGCCTGGATGTGGCGGGTTCCTTTATAGGGACTACGGCTAATTCTTTTGTGTTTGGCAATGGGTTGGAATTTAGTGCAACTAATCCTCAGACTCCTTCTTCATTACTAACAATTAATCCTTCTGCTTTACTATTCAATCAACTTCAAGCTGGCAGAATTGAAAACAGGTCAATTGCACCAGCAGGAGATAATATCTTTGGTCTACGAGTACCAGATGGTCAGAGTTTGCTATTAGTGGGTGGAGAAATTGCCATCAACGAAGGTAAATTGAATGCTCCGGGTGGGCGAGTGGAATTGGCAGGAATTGCAGGTGAGGGGACAGTTGGACTGAATGTGGATGGTAATAATTTGAGTTTGATTGTTCCTGATAATCTAGCTAAAGCCGATATCTCACTCAGTAATCAAGCCTTGGTTAGTACCAGTGGTGAAGGTGGCGGCGCTATTCAAGTGTGGGGTAAAGGAGTTACCGTCAATGGAGGTTCCCAGATTGAAGCCAGCACTTTAGGAGCATTACCTGGAAAAGGATTGAATGTAAATGCTTCCGAATCAGTGCAAGTCGTTGGAGAATCACCTACTGGAATTCGTAGCGGTTTATTTGCTGAAACTTTTGGGACAGGAGATGCAGGAGACCTGACAATTAACACCAGACAGTTACAAATCTTAGCAGGGGGAAAGATTTCATCTAGTACAACGAATGCAGGTGTGGCAGGAAATTTGACCGTGAATGCCTCAGAATCGGTGCAAATAATCGGTATTCCAGATAATCCCAATTTAGGCTCTACTGGTATGTTTGCTGCATCTAATGGAGTGGGAGACGCCGGAGACATCACGATTAACACTAGACAGTTACTCATCCAAAATGGAGCCGGAATCACAACTGATAACGAAGGTAAAGGGGTTGGAGGGAATATAACAGTAAATGCCGAATCAGTGCAGCTAGTCGGTACTGCGATTCTGCCACAGTTTCCTAATAGATGGTATCCTAGCAAAATAAGTTCTAACGCTTATAGCACAGGGCCCGCAGGAAAGATTACGATTAACACCAATCAGTTGTTAATCCAAGATGGAGCAGCGATTTCAGCTCGAACTAACGGTAGTGGGGCTGGAGGAAGTTTGACGGTAAATGCCTCCCAATCAGTTAAACTGATAGGATTTGCTACTAATAGTAATAGTCTATTTCCCTTTCCCAGCAGCTTGTTGACTCAAACACAAAGTACAGGAACAGCGGGAGATTTGGCAATTAATACCAATCAGTTGATTGTCCGAGAAGGACAGCTATCTGCCAGTACTTTTGGACAAGGGAATGCTGGCAATATAAACATTGAAACTGTCACGATGAATATCATTGATAGTCAAGTGGGAAGCAGTGTTTACCGTAAAGGGTTTGCAGGAAATTTGACTATTCACGCTGCCGAGTCAGTGGAAATCAGTGGAAAGATCAAATCGTTTACATCTAATCTTGAAAATCCTGCTGGCTTATTCGCTCAGGTAAACCCTAGAGGTGAGGGTCGCGGCGGCAACTTGACCATTGAGACAAAACGCTTGAGTGTCAGTAATGGAGGCAGAGTGCAAGTCGCTACTTTTGGTCAAGGCGACGCTGGTAATCTCACAATTCGGGCTTCTGAGGTAGATATATTTGATACACCTGTTGATAATCTCTTTGCTACAGGGATCAATGCAGGTATTGAAGTAGACGCAGATGAAAGAACAGTTATTCCACCCAGAGGCAACGGTGGTGATTTAACAATTGAAACCGATCGCTTGAGTGTGAGAGGTGGTGCAATAATATCAGTTAGAACTGCTGGAGTGGGCAATGCAGGTAGATTGCGAATTCATGCGTCGAAATCTGTAGAAGTCGTTGGAAAATCACCAAATGGTAACTTTAACAGCCAAATCAGCGCTGCGGTGAAGCCAGAAGGTACTGGTCGTGGGGGAAGTTTAAAGATTGAAACTGAACAGATGAGTGTTCGGGATGGAGGTGAAGTCACTGTCAGTAGTAACGGAGCGGGGACGGCAGGCGACCTTGAGATCCAAGCTCGTTCTCTGAGCCTGGATAATCAAGGAGCGATCGCCGCCATAACCAGAGTGGGGAATGGTGGTAATATTACCCTGAAGTTGCAAGACTTATTATTACTACGCAATCATAGTCAAATTTCTACCACTGCTGGCAGTAGCGAATTCGGTGGCAATGGCGGTAATCTCATCATTAATAGCCCTTTCATTGTCGCCGTTCCTAAAGAAAATAGCGATATTAGCGCTAACGCTTTCACTGGAACTGGTGGTAGAGTTGACATTACAACAAACGGTATTTTCGGTATTCTGCCGCAAAAACGCCTAACCGAAAACAGTGACATTACAGCGAGTTCAGAATTGGGGGTGAGCGGGGAAGTAACTATCAACAGTCCAGATACTGACCCTAGTCGCGGCTTAACTCAACTACCTTCCAACCTCGTGGATGCATCCCAACAAATTGCCCAAGGTTGCACTCCCAGAAGAGGAAAAAACGCTAGTCGTTTTATCGCTACCGGACGCGGTGGATTACCCCAAAGTCCTAATGAACCGTTGCGAGGACGAGCAGTGATTACTGGTTGGGTAGATTTGCCCGCACAAGCAACAGCCAGAGTCACGGAGAAATTATCTACTGCAACTATGACCAAATCTACCGAGCCGATTGTGGAGGCTCAAGGATGGATTGTTGATGCTAAGGGTGATATTATGCTTGTGGCTCAATCTGGGCAAAGTTCTTCTATTCCCTCTGCTATGTCTTGTAGTCAATAATTCGTTACCCCAATTGGGGGAGGAATTTTTATGAAACCCAAGAGTCATAAAAACAATCAGTGGCAACAGATATATAACAAATGCAACAGGTGGTTGATTCGTCCCTTTAAAAACCATAAGTTGCCTGTTTTCATCCTCTTGGTTCTGGTGACAGCTTTTTTGTACGTTACTGCTTTTCCTGTTGCTGCAACTATAGATACGCAAAATATCGTAACTCTTGGAGTGTCAATTAAAAATCCTCCTGCACAAACACAAGACTTGCTGCAACAGGGGAAAGTGCTGTATGAGGCAGGAAAATTTGCAGAAGCGGCTAGAGTTTTGCAACAAGCAGTTAAAAGTTTTGGCAGCCAAGGCAATGAATTGCAGCAAGCTGTGGCATTAAGTAATTTGGCGTTGGCATATCAAAAACTGGGTAATTTGCCACCCGCGCAACAGGCAATTACAGATAGCTTGAAGTTGCTCGAAAAATCCTCTAATTCTCAAAATCTTCAGGTTTTGGCTCCAATTCTAGATATTCAAGGTAGTATTCAACTAGACTTGGGACAAGCTGAACAGGCGCTTAACACCTGGCAACGTGCGGAAGCCAGCTATAAGCAATTAGGCGATCGCAATGGCATGATCCGCGATCGCATCAATCAAGCACAAGCATGGCAAGTTTTGGGATTTTACCGTCGGGGTTTGACAATCTTGACTCAATTGCAGCAGGAGTTACAATCAAAACCTAATTCAATCAGTAAAGCAGTAGAATTACGGTCTTTCGGGAATGCTCTGCAATTAGCCGGAGATTTGAATCAATCCCGTCAGGTATTACAGCAAAGTTTGTCAATTGCCCAAAAATTGAATTCTCCCCAGGATGTGAGCGCGGCTTTATTCAGTTTAGGCAACACGGCACAAGTACAGCAAGATTTTAAGGGTGCAATAGAGTTCTATCAGCAAGCTGCTGCGATCGCTCCTAACCCGATTAGTAAAGTTCAGGCTCAAGTTAATCAGTTGAACTTACTAGTGAACACGGGACAAACAGCCGCCGTGCAGACATTATTGCCGCAAATCCAAACTCAACTGACACAACTACCTGCTTCTGTGACAACTATTTATGCGCAGATTAATCTAGCTCAAAGCTTGATGAAATTCGGGACTACACCCCAAGCGATCGCTCAAATCTGCGCGAGGGCCCTGCAACAAGCTGAAAATTTAGCAGATAAACGAGCCGAGAGCTTTGCCCTTGGGACTCTAGGCAGTGTATACGAACAAACTAAACAATGGTCAATAGCCCAGAACCTCACCCAACAGGCACTGAACATAGCCGAAACAATCAACGCCCCAGATATCGCTTATCGTTGGCATTGGCAGTTAGGACGCTTGTTAAAACAGCAGGAAGAGATTGAGGGTGCTATTGCCAGCTATGATACTGCGATCGGTGAGTTGCAGACTCTCCGTAGTGACTTAGTAGTTGTGAATCGAGATATCCAGTTTTCTTTTAAAGAAAGTGTAGAACCTGTATATCGAGAGTCCGTAGAATTATTGTTGCAGTTTCAGCAAACTCATCCCAGCGAACCAATCCTAGACAAAGCTAGACAGAGAATTGAAGCACTGCAACTAGCGGAATTAGACGACTTTTTCCGGGAAGCTTGCATTAATGCCAAAACTGTTTTGCTTGACACAGTGGTAGATAAAGATAATCCCACAGCCGCAATTATTTATCCAATTATTCTGCCTGATCAACTGCAAGTAATTGTCAAAATTCCTAAACAACCACTGCGTAGTTATACAGTCAATAAGTCCCAGAATGAGGTAGAAGGTACTATAAAACAACTCAGAGAGTATCTATTAGAACCCGATCGGAATGAGGAAGTGCAAGCGTTATCACAAGAAGTCTATGGGTGGTTAATCAAAGAAATTGAGTCAGATTTAAAAGCTAGTGGAGTCAAAACCCTTGTATTCGTACTTGATGGCATATTGCGAAATGTGCCAATGGCCATATTGTATGACGGTCAGCAATATCTGGTAGAAAAATACGCTGTAACACTCAGCTTAGGACTCCAGTTACTCGCACTCAAACCCTTAACACAAACAAAACTCAATGTTCTAGCTGCTGGGTTAGTGCAACCACCACAAGGCTTTCAACAGCGATTTCCACCACTACCAGAAATTAAATCAGAATTCGACTCTATTTCCCAAGCGATCGCCTCTACCACCCAGTTACTAGATCGAGACTTCAACAGCAAAAACCTAGAGAGTAAGGTAAATACTGTACCATTTAATGTGTTACATTTGGCAACTCACGGTCAATTTAGCTCTAATGTTGAGAATACTTTTATACTTGCAAACGATGGGCCGATTAACGTTACGCAATTTGATAGCTTGCTGCGCCGTCGGGATCAAACTCGCTCAGAAGCCTTGGAAATGCTGGTGTTAAGTGCTTGCCAAACCGCTACTGGTGACAATCGCGCCACGCTAGGGCTAGCGGGAGCATCCGTGAAAGCCGGTGCCCGTAGTACCTTGGCCTCACTATGGCATATCAGTGATAAATCTACTGCGATCTTAATTGGTGAATTTTATCGTGAGTTAGTTAAAAATCAGGTGACAAAGGCTGAAGCCTTGCGTCGTGCCCAAGTAAAGTTGTTAAAAGATTATCCCAATTACAGTCGTCCTGGCTACTGGGCACCTTATGTTTTAGTTGGTAACTGGCTTTGACAAATTCTTATCCACTGAATAATCAAGTTTTGATAATAGGATATAGGATAATAAGTAGGTAGACATAATTAAATATAAAATAAATTCCTAGTTTGTAGCGAGCAACTTATCACTCAGAGCAAGGATTATGAGGACTAAAGTCCTGACTACAAACAATAAATTTATTTATGCCTAGATATTTACGGTTCAGTTAAGGCTAAAAACTAAAACTGGCGTAGGTTGGGTTGAGCTTAAGCGTTACCCAACAAAGCCTTGATAATGTTGGGTTTCGTTCCTCAACCCAACCTACTATTCTTCTTAACTAGAAGTATCTTAAAAGAGCAAATTTATGTCTCGTAAAAAACGTACATCCCGCGTTTTAGAAAAAGTGGTAGTCTGTATAGGGTAAGAAGGCAAAGCAAATGACCCAAACGACGACAACCCCAAAACTGCTGACCTTTGAGGAGTATCTTACCTATGACGATGGTACAGACACGCGCTATGAATTGGTGGATGGAGAACTAGTCGAGATGCCACCAGAAAGTCAGGAAAATAGCAATCTGGCAAGATTTCTATTTGTTGAACTACTAAAACATTTCGCATTTTATTTAGTTGCTCACAAAGATACAGAAATTGAGGTGGCGGGGCGACGGGCGAGATGTCGTTTACCTGACTTAATGGTTCACACAGAAGAATCTTATGCTGCCCTTATCGGTGCTACTCGTGCTACTATCACCCGTGATATGCCGCCGCCTGCGCTAGTGATTGAAATTGTTTCTCCGGGAACAGCGAACCGTGTTCGTGATTATCGCTACAAGCGGACGGAGTATGCTGCTAGGGAAATATTGGAGTATTGGATTGTTGACCCACAGATGCAACAAATTACAATTTGCCAGTGGGTAGAGGGACAGTATGAGGATAAGATATTTATAGGTGCGACTTGCATGGAATCAGTGGTAGTTGCTGATTGGCCGCTAACAGTAGAGCAGGTGTTTAACAGCGCAAACCTACCAAAATTACCAAGCGAATAGAAAGTGGAATCGAGTTTTTCATTCTTCCTGTTTTCCCAGATATACTTCAATTACACGAGAATCATTTTGCACTTCTTCAAAATTTCCTTCGCACAACACCGAACCTTCATGTAACACCGTTACTTTCTTGGCAATTTGACGCACAAATTCCATATCATGTTCAATTACTAAAATTGAATGACTTTGCGCTAGTGCTAAAAGTAATTCGCCAATGTTGTATGTTTCTTCATCTGTTAAACCAGCAACGGGTTCATCAACAAGTAATAAATCTGGAGACTGTGCTACTAACATCCCAATTTCTAAACGTTGCTTTTCTCCGTGAGAAAGTAAAGCTGCTTTGATATCGGCTTTCGGCGTTAATCCGATAGTTTCTAATAATCCTTTAATATGATTCTTTTCCACAGCATGAGAACGTTCAAACAAAGTAGAAAAGACATTTTTCTTCTTGTGACTGGTAATTTCTAGATTTTCACGGGGTGTTAAGTTTAAGTAAATTCGAGGTGTTTGAAACTTGCGCCCAATTCCTAATCGGGCAATTTTATATTCAGGTAAAGAACGCAGATTTCTTCCTTTGAATAAAACTCGCCCCACGGTTGGCTGAACTTTCCCGGTAATTACATCCAGAAACGTTGTCTTTCCCGCACCATTGGGGCCAATTACTACCCGTAATTCACCTACATCCATACTAAAGTTAAGCTGGTTTAAAGCCTTAAAACCGTCAAAACTAACAGTTACATTTTCAGTTTCCAATATTTTCGCGTTCATGTTGCACTTCCGGGTCTTCTTCCAAGGTGGGATATGTAGCAATTTCTTGACGACGGTGGAAAAGAGAAATATTCTGACTACGCAACCATCCCACGATGCCGTCAGGAAGGACTGTGACGACTATCAAAAATAGTGCGCCTTGGAAAAATAGCCAGATTTCGGCAAATTGTTCGCTTAAAAAAGTCCGGGCATAATTGACTAACAAAGTTCCGACAATCGCGCCAATTAAAGTAGCGCGTCCGCCTACAGCCACCCAAATCACCATTTCAATGGAAAAGGCAATATCCATTGCTCTAGGTGATACAGAACCACTTTGAATGGTGTAGAATGCTCCTGCTACACCTGCGATCGCACCGGAAACTGCAAACACCAACACCTTAAAATCTGTAGGGTCATAGCCAGAAAATCTTACCCGACTTTCATCATCCCGAATCGCTATCAACAACCTCCCAAAGCGTCCAGTTGTCAACCAGCGACAAATACCGTAGGTGATTGCGAGAAACACTACCGTCAGCGTGTAGAAAACAAACTGTGTTTTGGCATCGCTAACTGTTGCGCCAAACAAAGTTGTAAAATCTATTAGTCCATTCGTGCCGTTGAAAAATTGTTGTTGACCGTTAAAGAAGTTGAAAAATACAATAGTTCCGGCTTGAGTCAAGATGGAAAAATAAACTCCCTTGAGACGATTTCGGAAAACCAAATATCCCAACAATCCCGCCAATAACCCTGGAATTAGTACCACCAAAGCTATTGTCAAAGGAAAAGAATAAAAAGGTTGCCAAAAGGCGGGAAGTTCCGTAACTCCATAAAGTCCCATGAAATCAGGCAATTCTCCAGTAGGAACTTGCAGCTTCAGGTACATTGCGATCGCATATCCACCCAAACCAAAGAAAATACCATGTCCCAAACTCAATAAACCAGTATACCCCCAAATCAAATCGATACCCAAAGCTGCGATCGCCAGCGACAGAAATCGCCCCAACAAATTCAGGCGAAACTCCGACAGCACCACTGGCATAACAATTATAAGGAAGAGTGCGATCGCGATCGTCACCCCCACCTCAATTAATAACCCTCCTCCCCTCCTCTTCCTCATTCTCTGCGTCCTCTGCGTCTCTGCGGTTTAAACATCAACAGTACGTCCCTTCTGCGGAAAAATCCCCCCAGGCTTCCACTGCAAAAACACAATAATCAGCGCAAATACCATCACCTTAGCCATACTCGTCGTCGCAAAAAAAGTAAACAAATCAGCCAAAGGTTTAACAGGAGTCAACAACAAAGCCAGAGTTCCAGAACCAATTAAAAAATTAGCCGTACCAATACCCAAAGCAGCCACAATCGTCCCGGCTAAATTGCCCACACCTCCAACGACAACCACCATAAAAGTATCAATAATATAGTTTTGTCCGGTATTTGGCCCTACAGAACCAAGCAAACTAATCGCACATCCCGCCACACCAGCTAAACCCGAACCCAGTGCAAAAGTAATCGCATCTACCTTTTGAGTTGGGATACCCAAACAAGCACTCATACTCCGGTTTTGCGTCACCGCCCGAATTCTTAAACCCCAGCTAGAACGTTGTAAAAATAAGTAAATTCCTGCCACACAGATTATTGTCAAAGCAATAATAAATAATCTGGCAAAGGGCAATTGCACGCCACCTAAAGATATCCCTGCTTGTAACCAAGTCGGTGCTGTTACATCTACATTTTGAGCGCCAAACCAAGGTTGAGTTACTGCTAACTGATAAGTTTGACTCAATAAATTGCCTGTTGTAATTGTTACCCCCAGCGATAATAAAAATATCACCGCCACAATCCAGTTACGAACCCTTCCCAAATCTGTGCGGGAATTTAAAATCCATAACCCTCCAAAAAACAATAGAGAAAATAAGCCTAGACCAATTATCAATACCCAATTCACGCTGCGAACAAACTGCTGAAAAATTAAACTTACTCCCCAAGTTGCCAATAGAGTTTCTAATGGGCGTCCATAGAGATAACGAATCACGCCTTTTTCTAGAATTAATCCCACAGCAGCCGTGAATATAAACGCGATAATCAAAGCCAAAAATATATAGACTTCAAACCACACCCCACCCAATTGCTTACATACATTTTGGACAACATAAGTTGTATAAGCGCCGAACATCATCAATTCACCATGCGCCATATTGATGACACCCATCAATCCAAATATAATGGCTAGTCCCAACGCGGCAATCAATAATACAGCGCCAATACTAATACCATTAAATACAGCTTCTAAAAATCCTGCTAACACTTATTTCTCCATAACAGCTATCAGCGATTAGTTAGTGTCTCGTGTGCCTCGTTCCCAGTCTCAGACTGGAAATGCCTATTAGGAGGTGGAGCCTCCTATAGAAGCGGAAGAACCTGGAAATGAAAAAAAATTGACTAATTCGTAATTTGTAATTAATTACGAATTACGAATTACGAATTATTTAGGCTTTCTTGTACTTACCACCTTTAGCAGGGTCACTCCAATCACAAGCAAATCCCTTAGTTTCTTTCACAAATTGATTCCAAGGAACTGGCTCAACCGCTGTTGGAGTAGCATAGACAATATCAAATAAACCATCTTGCCTAACTTGACCAATCCGCACAATTTTGGATATGTGATGATTGGCATCCATTGTCACTTTACCTTCAGGTGCATCTAGAGTTTGACCATAAGCCGCAGCGCTTACCTTAGCTATATCTGTAGTACCAGCTTTTTGGACTGCTTGTTTCCACAAATAAACTGCAATGTATGCTGCTTCCATTGGGTCATTTGTCACCCGATTTTCACCGTATTCTTTTTTGAAAGCTGCGACAAACTTCTTATTAGCAGGTGTGTCTACTGTTTGGAAATAGTTCCAAGCTGCATAATGACCTTTGAGATACTCTACACCAATTGCTTTCACTTCTTCTTCAGCAATACTTACAGACATAGAGGGATATTTATCTGGTGTCAATCCAGCCCCTTTTAATTGTTTGAAGAAAGCAACATTGCTATCACCATTTAAGGTGTTGTAAATCACGCCACCATTGGGCAAAGTTTGCTTAATTTTAGTGATAATTGGTGTAACTTCTGTGTTACCAAGAGGTAAATAATCTTCACCAACTGTTTTTCCGCCTAAAGCTTCTAATTGAGCTTTAATGATGGTATTAGCTGTCCGGGGAAAAACGTAGTCAGAGCCAACTAAGAAGAATTCTTTGCCCTTATTTTTTAACAGCCAATCAACAGATGGTTCAATTTGTTGATTTGGCGCCGCGCCAGTGTAGAAAATGTTTTTAGAACACTCTTGACCTTCGTATTGTACAGGATACCAGAGCATGTGGTTTTTGCTCTCGAATACTGGCTTAACGTTCTTGCGGCTAGCAGAAGTCCAACAACCAAAGACTACAGCGACTTTATCTTGATCGATTAGCTTAGTTGCTTTTTCTCTAAAAGTATCCCAGTTAGAAGCGCCATCTTCGGTAATTGCTTCAATTTGTTTACCTAAAACACCACCAGCAGCGTTAATTTCTTTGATTGCTAACTTTTCAGCATCAACAACGCTTTTTTCACTAATAGACATCGTACCACTCAGAGAGTGCAAAATACCGACTTTGATAGTGTCACCAGCGGCGGCTACTGCTGGTGAAGCCGTAGGAGTCGCAGCTGGACTCTGTGTTGCAGTTGGAGAATTATTCGCGCAAGCTTTTAAAAAAAAGCTGCTTCCAAAAGTTAAAGAACCGTAGATTATAAACTTGCGTCGGTTAAATTGTCTTCTCATCTTTTTATGAATTTCCCTGTTGATGAATCAGCCAACTTATAGAAAGCTGACAATATCAATCTTTAAAGTGTGATATTAGTGCGATAGTTTACTAGCAAAAAGTGACGACTTATACAAAAAGGTTTGGTTTTGTAATAAAAAATAAACTTTTCAAGATTAAGCTTTGTGAACTTTATAAAGATAAAGATTCTCGTATCTATCAATACGCTTCGGTTAAAGGGAAAAGGGGGAGAAAAAACCTTTAACCCCAAAGTTTGACTGTACCTCATGTATCAGCATCAGTAAGATTTGTGTTTTTCGCTGCGGGCTTTTAGATGAGCATTTGTGTAATAATTTCATCTTCCTGGCCAGTTGCAAAATTAGCAAAGCGCTTTGCCAAAGGTGGTATCAGTACTAGGGGATTACTAAACCCAGAGAAAACATGAACCCCTTCCAATCCTGGAATAGCACCAATTAAGGGAAGTTGATTGCTACTAAATGCCACTAAGCAGTGATACCAAGTCCCTGGTAAATGCTCCAATGCTGGTAAAATTTGACCAACACCTTTTCGCAACCATTTTTCGCTTACGTCTGAGTTTACCTTGGCTTGAGGATCTGCGATCGCACGGCTAATCTGCCCAATGCGAATACTACCATCTTGAAACTGAATCGCACCCACATCTAAAATCGGTGGTACTAACTCATTACCAAGTTCATCCCATAATTCATCAACTTGAGTAGATTCAGCTTCTAGTCGAAACCGTTGCTGATTCGCTGGCATAACTAAGGTGCGTAACCTGACATCAACGGCTGGGGTTTCAATGATTTCTTCGTGGGTAAAATACAGCTTGATGGAAACACCAGCAGATTTGAGAAGCTGGCGGCTGAGTCCACCCGCACAAACGACAACGTTAGCGCTGTGAAAAGTTGCACTGGTGGTTTGGACACCATTTTGCAATACTTGCAATACTTGGGTAATCTGGATTTCACCCCCAGCCCGTTCAAAAGCTTGGATGTAAGCAAGTGATGTTTTTTCTGGGTGAATATGACCGTGTTTGACAGTTAAAGCCCCAGATATCGCCTCTCGATTTAGCTGCGGTTCCAACTCACAAGCTTCTTGAATACTGAGTAAACGGGGTGGAATGGCACAATCATTGTATAATGCCGCAGTTGTTTCTGGGTCGTTATCGGTCGAAATAGTCAGTAATAAATCTAATTCCCGAAATTGAATATCAGCGTCTAACTCTTGAGATAAGATATGGTAACGTGCGATCGCTTCTTCGCACAATAGCTGAGTTAGTGGTGTAGTACCCGACCAATAGGCAAGCCCACCATAACTATAGCGAGTTGCATTCTCTGGTCTGATGTATTGCTCCAACAAAAGTACAGAAAACCCACTTTTAGCCAGTTCATAAGCGAGTGCAGCACCCGTAATTCCACCACCAACCACAATCCAATCGTAGGTTTTCATATTAAATGTCTTTTTTAATTACGAATTACGAACTTGTACTGAGTTTCGACTTCGCTCAACTACCGCGTAGCCTCTCCAAGAGTTGTATTACGAATTACGAATTACCATAAGTTGCTTGTAAACGGCTTAAAAGATATTCTCCCGCAAAGATGGGGGGATAAATAGGCGATTGTTCTTTCTGGCAACTCTCCAAACAAGCAATTTCTGTATCATCATTAGGATGACAGAAAAAAGCCATAGAATACCGAGACTGATTTACCCTATCATCACTGGGAATCATCACTCGGTGCTTAGTTGAGCAAAATCGATGATTTGTCCACCGTTGCATTAAATCCCCAGTATTGACTATTACAGTATCAGGAATTGCAGGCGCAACAATCCACTCTCTAGATACTGTCTGTACTTCTAACCCGCCAATGTCATCTTGGAAAAGTAAGGTAATACTGCCATAATCGGAATGCTCACCAGCACGCACCTGTCCGGGTTTGGGTGGTGTCTGCAATGGTGGATAGTGGAGTAAGCGCAAGGTATGATTTTGTTGATTATGTCTTATAGTAAAAAAATCTTCTGGCAATTCCAACGCCAACGCATAAGCTTGTAATATCGTGTTAGCAAGTTCTGTACAATTATCATAAAAGGTGACAAGAGAAGCATCTATCCCCACCGCTTGTTTGTTGACATTAAAAGCCTCTTTTAAGTCACCTGGTTTATTGGGATCAAGACGTTCTCTCTCAATCCCAACGTAACCCATATTACTAAATTCATCACTCCAAGCTTGCTTTTGCTTAACTTGTAAAGGTAAATTGAAAAAAGATTTGCTGTGAGTGAATACTTCCTCAATCAGGTCTTTTGATATTCCCGAATTTTGCAAATACATGAAGCCAATTTCGTGACAAGCTTCATAGATTTGTTTGATGACAGCTTGCCGAGTTATGGCGTTGCCCTTAGTAAAATTAGTGAAATCAATTACTGGAATTCTGACCATTGATTCAAAATACCACATCTTTATTGAGAAGGGGAAAGGGGAAAGGGTAAAGGGTAAAGGGAAATAATTAAAAACTTTTCCCTACGGGTATAAATGCAGGGGTAAAGTGAAAGGTTAAAGGGAAAGGAAAAATTCCATTCCTTTACCCCTTCCCCTTTACCCCTTCCCCTTTACCCCTTCCCCTTTACCCCTTCCCCTTTACCCTCTTCTTCATGCAACTTCAGATTTTGAATGCGAGTATCTTCGGTAGCTGGTACATCCTGCTGAGCAAATGGAATCTGCTTAAAGTTAGCAGCCAGATATTCTGCTAATGCATCTTGTTCAGAACCATCAGCAGCAAAGGTGGCTAAACCTGTACGTTTAGCATCTTTTGATGTCAAATCAACCCGTTCTCTTTTAGGAAAAGGATAACCATCACCACCATTTGCGAGGAAATTTAAGGTGACAGTGCGGAAAATGCGATTAGAGTCACCCACTAACTCTGCATTTTTCACCACTACATCAATAATTTTGCCTTTTCTATCTTTGATAGCCAGGGATTTAACACGCTTACCTGCTGGCAAATCTGGGTCAAAGCTAAAGGCTAATCCCGCTACTTGGGGAAAACTGCCAGGGGTAGCACCTGGCGCTATGGCTGCTACACTATGTTCAATTACTGCTATTAGTTCTTTAGCATTTAAAGTCACTAAAGTCAAGCTATTGTTAAACCGTAAAGCGTTGGCGATATCAAGTTGAGAAATTTCTTTTTCTTTCTTGCCTGCTATAGGATTCGCTTGGGGTGGCAGTTTGATAACATCCTGTGAGCGAGTCGAACCTGGGGGAAAGGTATAGATACCGATATTGTCACGGATACCACCACCATTTTTAATGGAAATAACAGTTTTAGGATCGTATCGTTTAGCGATCGCTAAATTAGCTTCGGCTGTCAAATTACCGAAATTGGTTTCTTGGGTGCGGACATCACCCCGCCAGCCGTTAAGAAAAACATTGGTTTTCCCAAAAATCTGACCATCTTGGGCAACAATCACTTTTTTGAGCGCTTCTGTAATGGCAACAATTTTGGCATCAGGTTTCCCACCTACAGCTGCTACACCTTGGGAATCAGTCGCATAAGCACCGCTGATTTTGGGGTCAATACTTTTAGGAATTATTACTCCCTTGGCATCAAAGTTAACTACTAGCCGACCAACATAGCGATAGTTTCCATCGGTATTAACTACAGCTATCGGATTACCATCTGCGGCTTTTTTGATGATTGGATAAGTTCCAGCAGATTTATCACCCACGCGCAGACGGTCTGTTTTGTCCGCTAGTAAGGTATTGGAACCACCAGCAATAATAATATCTACTCCCTTAAGTAATTGTGCTAGCTTTTGCTCAATGGCAATTTGCTGCATGTGTGCTAATAGAATGACTTTATTAATCTCTGGGTTTTTTGTCAGCAGCGTATCAACAGAAGTTTGAATTTCAGCAGCCAAAGCAGCGATGTCTGCGGTATCACGGTCATTAAATTTTTTAGGCAACACAGTCACACCACCGGGAGAAGAAATAGTCCGCAGTGTGGGAGTTGTCGCCCCAACTACAGCAATTTTTTCACCATTGACGGTAATGATGGTGCTACGGGCAATTTTATTCGGAATTTTACTTGCTTCTAGTCCATCAGCAGTAACTAATTTTGCCAGGTCTTTATCAGTACTGAAGTCCAGATTCGCGCTGAGATAGGGAAATTTTGTACCTGGGTAATCTTCTTTAGCACGCAGCAAGTCGGCAACAACACCCGTATTTAAGTCAAATTCGTGATTACCAAAGGCGATCGCACCAAACCCAAGAGCATTTAGAATTAAAATATCTCCTCGTCCCTGACCACCAAAAGCTGCGTCACTGGCAAATAAGAAGGGACTGGGAATATAAGCATCTCCAGATGAAAGGATTAAGGTATTAGGATAATCAGGTTTACCATCACCATTAACATCCTGATTTTTCAGTGCATTCAACACCGCCGAAAAGTTCGGTGCATCCTTCAGCGCGGGTACACCTGCTTCTTGGTCGGAAGTATGTAAAAGTTGTAGTGTGAACCCTGACTTCTGTGCTGTTTTAACTTGAACTACACCACCAGTAGTTCCTAAAAATAAAAAGATGCTAGATATAATTAGCCAACTTAAATGGCTAGTCCTTAAATCTCGGCGATTAAACTTACTTAAAAATCGACTTTTCCGATTTAAAAAAGACATAATAAATTTTCTAGCTCATCAGTGGTGAATAATTTTTTAGTGTATTATCAAGATCCCATAATAAATACTTCATAAGTTAGTTTTAATATTCATCTTCATAGCTGATTGGAAATTGCCCATGTATAGGAAAAGATTATAGATAAAAGTTAGGAAAAGTAGGAAAAGTAGGATATTTTCTATTACCCCCTTGATTATAAGGTTATTACACGGTAATTTGAATCTTATGTGCAGCTTGGGAAAAGGAGTTTGAGGGTATGTAAAAAAGTCACTGCAATTTTTAAAGGAAAATTTTCAGATGAAAAAACTGAAATAAAATAGGGAAAATAGAGTTAAAAAAATGCGCTTTTTTTAACTCCTTTTATGTTGATACTTATGTAACTTTTTAGTTTTAAAATTGCTTAACCTGGCGGGGCTGCTTCTTCAAAGGGACGGATAATCGCCGGCGCTGGTGTAACTTCTGGTTTAAAGATTCCCTGCAATGCTTGTTCTAAGGTTTGCGCCATGACAATCCGGTTTTCGTAAGCAACTACTACCCGTACCAAGGTTGGCAGACTATTCTGTGTGGCTTCTAGATAGATTGGCTCGACATACAGCAGCGATTGCTGAATGGGAATTACTAGTAGATTGCCTTGAATCGCTCTCGAACCTTGGCGATTCCACAAGGAAATTTGCTGAGAAATTACTGGATCTTGGTTAATCCGCGCCTCGATTTGCTCTGTTCCGTAAATCAGGCGTTCTTTAGGAAAGACATATAGCAGCAGCTTCCCGTAGTTTTTGCCATCCGATCGCGCCGCTAACCAAGCGATTAAATTAGTCCGCTGTCTGGGAGTATAGGGTAAAAACAGCAGAAATTCTTCTCTACGAGAGGCTGCGCCAACAAAGTCTACGGTGGGTAAACTAGTAATCAAATAATATGGCTCTACCGGACGGGGTTCACTGCCATAGATTTCATTAGGAATCTGCCACTGGTCTTCCCGGTTGTAAAATACTTGGGGGTCGGTCATGTGGTAGGTCATCAACCGCTCAGATTGAATTTTGAAAAAGTCCACCGGATATCGGGTATGACTGCGGAGATTGACTGGCATTGTATTGAGCGGTTTGAACATATTGGGAAATATCGCTGACCAAGTGGCAATGATTGGATCGCTCCGATCTGCAATATAAAAATTAACGCTGCCGTTGTAAGCATCAATCACTACCTTGATCGAGTTACGAATGTAGTTGATACCATCGCTACCAGTGTCTGAGTAGGGATAGCGATTGCTCGTTGTGTAAGCATCAACAATCCAATAAAGATAACTGGGATTACTGGGAAAATCTTGATTAGCAGCAGCAGCAACTAAATAGGGGTCGCTGTCAAATTTTAGAAAAGGCGCGATCGCTTGAATTCTTTCCTTGACATTTCGCCGCAATAGCACCCTTGTCTCTGGCAAAAAGTCCCGCGTTAGCACCATCTGCCAATCTTTCAAATACATCGCAAATAGCCAGCGTCTCCATGCTGAACCGATTTCAACACCACCCAGACCATCGTAAGAGTTGTAAACGTTGTCACTACCGCTAGGATAGTCTAGCTCTCTAACTCTTGTGCCAGTCATTACGTAGGTATTGGCAATTTCACCGTAATAAATTCGGGGTTGCCCAATGGGAATACTTTCACGAATGGCTTCACTAGAAGTTGTCAGAGCGCTACTATCACCGCTAATATCTTTGACAAAATATTCTGGTAATCCACCCGCCCCAACTGTATTAACTGGGCTAACAGTAAACCCAAAACCGTGGGTATAAATTAAATGGCGGTTAACCCATGTTTGAGCTTCCTGTGGTACGCCAGTATAGTCTAATTCCCGTGCAGCAATCAATACCTGTCGCCGTTCTGTTGATTCAACTGGTTCCTGCTGAGGTTCTGGTGGGTTTTGAGGGGCAGATGGTCGGCGTGAAGTTACATCTGTTTTGAGAGTATATCGGTCAATATCGGCATCGGGGAACCGATAGTAAGGCCGAATTTGTTGCAGTTGACGGTTAGTTTCTAAGAGTGGTCGTTCATCCCATAGGCGAATATTGCGAATTGTCAAGTCATTCTTTTGAATGTCAGCTTCAGTCAGTGTTCCTTGCGGGTTGAAGCTTCTAGAATCGATCGCTTCTAGATCGAATGCTTGGCGTGTCAAGGCGATAGTCCGCTGAATGTAAGGTTGCTCCCGTTGCAACTCATTAGGTTGAACAATTAAATATTGCACCACAGTCGGTAAAACAACATCAGCAGCTACAACTAATACTAAATAAACCCCTAACCCGTAAAAGACAAAGCGACGATATCGAGATTTTGGTTTCCAGAAAAAGGTTCGCCAAAGGAGGTAAAAGGCGATCGCTACTGCCACAATGCACAAGACGGTATAAGCTGGCAACTGGGTTGTCACATCGGTATAGCTAGCACCATAACTCACTCCCCGGCTAGAATACACGAGTTCATAGCGACTCAGCCCATAACTCAGAGCCACTACCAGCATCAACAAGCCACCCATACCGAATAAATGACGCTGTTGCTGGGGCGAAAAACCGGGGAAAATTCCCTGACTCAAACTATCCCCCGACAACAGATAAGTGAGAGAAACGGCGACAAAGCCATACAAACATAACCCCATCAGCCAGAGTTCTAGCAGTTCCCAAAAGGGTAAGGAAAATACGTAAAAGCTGATATCTCGACCAAATAAAGGCTCAGTGCTGTTGAAAAGGGTGGGGTGGAAATATTGCAGCACCTTGGGCCAGTGGTGGAATAAGATGAAGGCAAAAATGGGACTGAAGAGAATTGCGATCGCAGTCAGTAAAAATTGCGGATAGATTAAGATGGCGATCGCTACTCCCCCAATTAAACCGAGATACCAGACTTGAGAGACAACCTGCTTCAAAAGCTGCCAGATTGTCTCCGGTCGAAATAGAGCGGGAACGGGTAGAATAGCCTGATTGACTGGAGTATGCCAGTAAGAAAGAGCAATTTGACCATAGTGAGCCAGCATTAACCCAATCAACAAGCTGAGTATCAGAGCTAAGGGTAATAACCAGCGTAATTTTAATGCTTGAAAGCGTTGTGGCGCAAGTATCTGGGTTTCGTTGCGTCTTGGATAATTAGGACTGAGAAAATTTGTTAATTCACTGTTGAGTTCTGCTTGCTCAATCTTTAGAGACTGGGAATATTTTAGCCGTTGTGCTAAAGCCAAGTTTAGCAGTAGATAGGCAGCAGTTATTCCAGCCACAACTACCCACAAAATACCACGAGTCAGCAGCCTCAACAAAAATACTTGCAGATAGCCGACTTCCCGAAACCAAAAAATCTCTGCTCCCAGGCGGGAACCCAGATCCAGAAGTAGCCACAGCCCCAAAAATCCAATTAATAGCCTAAAGCCCCATTTCCAATACATTGATATGTAATTTAAGAAGAACGCCAATTCTGTATTTGCAAGCCGTTTACTCTTTGAAATTCTCGAATATTAGATGTTACAACAATATGATTGTGAGTTAGTGCTGTTGCTGCGATCAATACATCATAAGAACCGATAGTAGTACCTGCTGTCTTCAAAATACTTCTAATTTGGGCAGCAAGTTCTGCTTCTTCCACACCAAAAGGTAAAATTGTAATCGAACCTAACAATGCTTCAATCAATGATTGAATTTTTAAGGCACGTTGAGGATTGATTCCTAATCCATACTTAATCTCCATTCCTGTTAAGGAGGAAATAAAAATATCTGTGGGAGTAGTAGACTTTAATAGCTTGAGAGTATTTTTTTCTCCCTTGACAAAATCACTAATTACGCAGGTATCGAGTAAATAACCCATCATTAAAACTCGATTTCGTTAGGTGGTAGCAGTTCGTCTCGGTAGGACTCAAAAATAATACTTTCTACTACACCTTGATGTTGCATAATAGTTTCTGGCCAAGTCATGGTTTTTGTTTCTAAGAAAGTAACAAAGACTTTGCTTTCAGTAATACCTTGTGGTTTTTCAGCTAGTTCGATTTTGCCGTTTTTATAAATTCCTTCAATGGTTCGTAGCATTGTTTTTACCTCCTATCGAAATTCTAGTAGTATTTATTACCGAACTGGTGGTTCATCATGCCTTGTCGAACTCAATATAGAGGTGCTTCAGTGTCCGCATGAGTACGTTCGGTAAATATTGGTATCCTTCTTGTGCCAAGCGAATGTCCTTCAACCGTAGCAGCAAACGCTGATATGCGATCTGCATTTCCTTACGAGCAAGCATAGCGCCCAAACAAAAATGAATCCCATGACCAAAAGATAGGTGGTTGCTGGCATTCTGGCGGCGCACATCGAAACGCTCACCCTTAATAAATTTTAGCGAGTCGCGGTTAGCAGCATCGAAGCGGAGCATCACTAAAGACCCAGCTTTGAGATCGACATCTTGGAGCTTTGTATCTTCCGTCACAACTCGCCACATTCCTGCTGTCGGACTTTGCATTCGTAAAACTTCTTCAACAAAGTTCTCTAACAGGGAAATATCTGTTTGTACCAACTTCATCTGCTCTTTGTTGTTTGTCAGCAACAACATCCCACCTGCGATCGCACTGGTGACAGTCTCATTGCCTGCCACTAATATTTGCTGAATGATACTCAGCAGTTCAGCAGTGTCGAGCGATCGCTCTCCATCCACTTTTGCTTGTACCAAGTCAGTAATAAAATCATCTTGAGGCTGTTTTTGGCGTGACTCTATGACATCATGAAAATAATGCTGGAAAGCGACAACATCTTTAGCACACTCGATCTCCTGCTCTCTAGAAAGTAAGTTACCTAAACGGGCAATAAAAGCATCAGACCATTGCTTGAACTTCGGCAAATCTGCTTGCGGCACACCTAACTGTTGAGCAATAACTTTGAGCGGTAAAGGTACGGCAAACTCACTGACGAATTCACACTTGCCGCGATCAATAAAGCTGTCAATGAGTTCATCAACAATCTGCTCAATCAAGTCACGCATTTTGTTGATACGCGATGAAGTGAATGCCTTATTCACCAGGGAGCGAAATCGCTCGTGTTCTGGTGGATCTGCCGTCAGTAGGGTGTTCATCTGGGGCCAGCCAAGAGCCGAAATTTTCTGCAACTCTTGATCGTGTTGTTCTTTGCCAGCTAGTAAAGTCGAGAAATTGCTAGAGAATACTCTTGTATCCTTAAGAATTTCGATCACTAATTCATAGCGAGTAACAAGAAAGAGTTTTGCTTCTGTTGAGGGACTTGGTAGCTCCATTATTGGTGCTTGCTCCTGTGCCAGCTTGTAGAATTCATAAGGGCACACAAGCACTTCTGGATCAAAGAAGTTGTAGTCTGACAGATGCTTCATGCTTCTAAGTAGCGATCAGTGATGTTTTGCTTTGACTCAAAATGAATCAACATCATCTTAACAAGTTACTCACCGTCGGCTCATTGGCGATCGCAGTTTAGGTGCAACGAAAACTGCAACGGTCATCAGCGATCGCAATTGACCCCTGACTTCTAACTCCTGACTTCAAACTTTCACCAACTAGCTGGTGAAGTTGGTGGAAGTTTGAAGTTGAAAGTTACTGCAACGCTACTCAATGCAAAAAGAAGTGAAGCCGGAAAAACTACAAATTTTTGTAGACTTCACCATCATTCCTCTTGCCAACACGAAAAACATCAATCATCTGGTTCTCGTGGTCAATAGTGTAAAGAATCCTGTACTCACCTTGATCAACACGATAGCCACCTTCATAACCCTTCAATGCCTTACAGTCCTGGGGTTGAGAATTACCTTGAAGCGAAAGAATTTTAGCTACAACTTGCTTATATTGTTTAGCTTGTAAATCATTCAAATCCTTTTCAGCAGTCTTAGCAATCCTCAAACTATAGCGTTCGCTCATCTCCACGCTTCGCACTAATTGCGTCTAACGTAGTAAAACCATCATTTTCACTAACTGCACGGCGAAGCGCCTCTGAATCAATAGCGTCTTCTATAGCTTCAAGCAATTTCAAATCATCAAGACTGATAATCGCTACAGCAGGTTTACCATGACGCTCAATCACAATACGCTCACCCTTATACTCAGCACGACTAATAAGCTCTTGAAAATTTGCACGAGCTTCTGTTGCACTTATACGAGTCATAGTGCCTTACAAAATTAATAAATGACAGTCAAAATGTAAATTTTGTACAATTTGCTAAAAATTTACAAAATCTACGTTCTGTACTAATATTATTACACCACAATCGAAAAAAGAGTGACTTTTTACCTTTTTACAAGGAGTGACTCTTTACAAGAGAAGTAGAAGTCGGAATTAATTACCGACAACTGTTGTGTAGGGATTTTAGCCAGTTGCCCTCGCCTGACAAGCGTGCTATACCAATCTTGTAGCCACTACAGCACTCTCATAACTGGCCCACGCCAGGACAATGGAACGACGATGAATTCACTTGGATCTCAGTCGAGGGTTGAACTACAAGATCGAGGTATGTCTCCTTTGAACAACCCCAAGGATTGGTCATGGCCATTCTGGGCTGCTGTCCCACTTTACCCCTACGGCAGACGGCGGACACTTCGTCAGGAAATAGTTAAGGATACTATCTGGACATTCGATCAGCTTCACGGCATTCTCTACACCATCGTGCCGATTCGCATGACTATCGTCAAGCTCTCTGCTGGAGGACTTCTGGTCTATGCACCCGTTGCTCCCACAACTGAGTGTGTCCGCTTGGTTAATGAGTTGGTAGCAAAGCACGGTGAAGTTAAGTACATCTTACTGCCAACCAGTTCTGGTCTGGAGCATAAAGTCTTCGTTGGCCCCTTTGCTCGTCGCTTTCCTCAAGCACAAGTGTTTGTTGCCCCGCACCAGTGGAGTTTTCCGTTCAATCTGCCGCTTAGTTGGCTAGGCTTTCCCCAAAAACGAACTCAAGAACTCCCAGAGGACTCAAGCCTTGCTCCCTTTGCTCTGGAGTTTGACTATGCAATATTGGACATCGACTTGGGACGAGGATCTTTTGCAGAAGTTGCAGTGTTTCACAAGCGATCGCGCACTCTACTTGTAACTGATTCTATCCTTTGTGTTCCAGTTGACCCACCAGAAATCCTCCAATTAGATCCTTATCCCTTACTGTTTCATGCCAGGGATAATGCCTGGGAGATAATCGAGGACAATGAAGAAAACCGTCGCAAAGGATGGCAACGCATTTCACTGTTTGCACTTTACTTCCGTCCAAGTGCCTTAGAAGTTACTTCAATCGGACAGATGTTTCGTGATGCTCTCAAAGCACCACAGCGATCGCTAAAAACCTACTTTGGTTTATTTCCTTTTCGCTGGCAAGCAACCTGGAAGCAAACATTCGACGCTCTACGAGGTCAGGGACGACCATTTGTCGCACCGATTTTGCAAATCCTCATTTTTCCTCAAGCACCAAGACAAGTCCTCAAATGGGCTGATACAGTTGCAAGTTGGGATTTTCAGCAGATTATTCCCTGTCACTTTGAATCGCTAATTAAAGCAAATCCGCGTCAATTTCGGCAAGCATTCGCTTTTCTGGAAAAAAATCTTTCTTCTAGCCAAAGCCAGCCTCTATTGGAGGAAGACTTAAAATTTATTCAAGAACTGGAAGCGGGTCTAGTTAAACGCGGTATTGCAACGCCAGCTAAAGAGGATGTCTGAGAAGTATCAAATATTTATCGATCCCCCCTAACCCCCCTTTTTTAAGGGGGGAATAAAAGCCTTAAAGTCCCCCTTTTTAAGGGGGATTTAGGGGGATCTCCAAGGATTAGATGTATATAAAAGAACTTTTCAGACATCCTATAAAGAGAAATTGTAATCAATTAGGTGAATTAGTTAAAACCTCAGCGATCGCCTGGGAAATCGGTAAGCCAGGACAGCGTTCCAGCCAGAAGAACTCGCCAACTGGGTTAACTTCAAGGAATACATGACGACCATCAGGAGTCAAAATAATATCAAGCGCCCCATAATTTAAACCAAATTCTGCCATGAGTTTGAGCAATTTCTCTTCGACATCTTCGGGTAAAGTGTATGATTCCCAAGCGTCGAGTAAGGCAATTCCCTGTTTGCGCCAGTCGTAACGTGCCTTATCCAAAGCTTGAGAATCAACCGCAGCTGTTAGCACACGTTTCCCTACAACAATTGTCCGCAATTCCAATGCCTTGGGAATCTTCTCCTGAAATGTCATTGGGCAGAAACGTAAACCATCAAGGTTGTCTAGATCCTCTGAGGAAATTGGATTTGTAAACACAACTTTTTCTCGCCCTTGTTCATCATAAATAGCGAAGGAAGACAGCATTTTTGTAATCATTCCCTGCTGACACTCTTGGGCAAATTGCTTTACTGCTATGGGATTATTTGTAGTCAGAGTGCGAGGCGTATCTAAACCGATATCTCTTGCTATTTGTAATTGCAATTGCTTATTTTCGGCTCGGCGAATATTTGGCAGAGGATCAAGATGAAACCCACTAATACTAGCAATCATTCCCTCAATGCTGACGCGAGATTCTTTGAGTGAAGCTTCTCTAAGTTGTTTGTCCATCGAGTTGGGAATTTTTGACCCAATTGCAATACGCCGATACCAAACTGCTGACACTTCATTTAAATCTAATATCTGGTCATCGACACTCAGAATCACTCGCTTAGTACGACCATAGTAAATATCTAACTGCATTTCTGTGGGAAATCGGTCTGTGTCAAAACGAAATGCTTTCTTTCCTTGGGCTTCAATTGCCTGAATAACTAGAGGAATACTTTCATTATCTTGGCTGTGAGTAATGATTAAAGCAGTCATTTACAAATATGGAGAATGAAGTACGCTACATATAAATAAATATAGGGGTTATCAGTTGTTTGGGAATTTTTAAGTAAGAGCATTTTACTTCGGGTTTGTTGAAAGTAGTGCAGATGCGATCGCTAAAGCAATTGGATAGTCCAAATCTCTTTCCAGCATCCCCCACTCTCCTGTAGGATTAATTTCTAAAAAAACATATTCTCCTGATGGGGTTTTAATCAAATCAAATGCTCCAAAAATCAGTCCAAACTTAGCCATAAAGGCATCCAAACAACGGATTAGTTTATCAGGTAATTGTTCTGGTTGCCAGGTAAGAATCTTTTTTGTCTCACGTCGCCAATCTTGGGTAGATTCTGCATACTCAGACGCATCTAGCGCCCCGACAAAGAGATTGCCATTCACATACACTGCTCGTAGTTCTTGCTGTTTAGGGATTTGTTCTTGAAACATAACTGGACAATAGCGGAGTGTTTCAGCATCAAGTAAGTCTTCTTCTTTAACGAGGCTGGTATACATGAAAAAAGAGGAGGCTTGCATCCCAGAAGAAAGAGGTCTGAGCAGCTTGACAATCATTTTTCCCTTAACTTTGTGGAAAAAATCTCGTGCTTCTTGAGGATTGTTGGTGACAAGAGTCCGAGGTATGACAAGACCTACTTCCGATGCAACCCGCAGTTGGCGTAACTTGTTTTCAGCTGCACTTATCTGACGTAAATCATCTACCCACTTAGCATCTCTGAGGCTGTCCCAAAAGCCATCTAAGACTGCGAGTGATTCACTAGAACAGGCTGCTTGAAATTGTGGAGCCAATTCTTTACCGAGATCGGGTTGCCAAATACGCCGCATCCATACTGCTTGCACTTGCTCGGTGTTGAGGGAGCGATCGCTATATTGCAGTGTATGATTGCTACCAGAGTTACTTAAATTAGCCTGGAGTTGCAGTGCGATCGGAAACTTATCAGTATCAAGACGAAATGGCTGTGCGCCTAGTTTTGATACTGCTTCTGCAACTCTATCTATTGTAAAGTAATCACCACTATGGGTGATTAATAAAACTACATCACGATCAAGGTGCATAAAATATTTTTATTAGATCTTGCATTTTCACTATTGTCAACTCTTAAGAAAGCAAAATTTTAAACAAGTGAACTTAATTTTAATGGAAAGCCAACTCCTAGATGAAGTTGGCACTAACTGTATTTTTATACTGACAATAGTTTTAAAACCGCATCTCTGGTGTGATCAAAAGTATGCAGCTATGAAGGTGAAGACGGCGAACTGTCATCACCATCTGAAGGAAACTTCTGAGTAACAGCGAACTCATCACTATCAGAAGGGTACTTTTTAGTTACTGCGCCATCTTCTTGATCGGATGGAAACTTCAGAGTTGTTACAAGTTCATCCTTATTCTTGTTTGTGGCATTATTACATTTACCACCGATAATCGCTTTTGAGTCTTCATCAGAAAGGTCTTCAAGGCTTTGCCCTTCCAAGAATCGAGCGAAGAATGGTACTGCTTGTGAATTCAACTTTTCTGGTTTGTTTTCAGACACAATCTTTCTCCCATAACATACTGATATCATGTCCGCCAAATTACCCATAATAAAATAACCCCACCCCCACCCCCAACCCCCTCTCCGCCTGCGGGGAGGGGAGACAAAGCACAGCTTTGGCGGGGTGGGGTTCTTCGGGTTTAATAAGCAATCAAGCGGACATGATATGAACTTAAATATCTCCTGTATTATATGACATAATACATACTAATACCTTTGCCAAAAAAGAGTTTATACATCAACTCAACCTCGGAAATTGGCGAAGTTTGACTTACCAAAATAAGTATTAATTTATTTCTTAATAAATATTTACTTTTGTGTAATTATGCTTGTATAAAGTTAAAAATATAATAATTTTTCTTACAGCAAGTATGGACAGGGCGCAATTGTGAAACAGTATAGCAAGAGGACTGGGGACTGGGGATGGTGGGGCAGGTAATTATCAAAAGATTCACTTAAATATCTTAATAATCATCCTTAAAAGCGCGACATTTACATTTATAGGAATTATTCACTTCAAAATAATTCAAAATATTCTCTTTGCTCCCAGTTAGTCACCTGCTTTAAATAGTCTTCTGGTAGCCGATCGCCGACGGACTGCAAAAAGCGATTGATTTCATTCTGTTTCATCTTTATGATGAAGTTGATGAACTGCTGCCCCATTTTTTGAGCAAAAAGTTCGCTTTGGCTCAAATATGAAATCGCCTCTGGCAAACTTTTGGGTAAGGCTGGACTTTCTGTAGCGTAAGGTTCATCTGTTGGGGAGCCAGGGTCAAGTTTACAATCTACACCATCTAACCCAGAAATCAATTGCGATGCCATATACAAATAAGGATTGGCTGCTGGTTCTCCAACTCGGTTTTCAATGTGGGTGGTGGGGTCATCATAACCGCCTTGTAATCTAATCATTGCTCCTCGATTTTCCAATCCCCATCCGGCGCGATCGGGAGCTAGAGAGTAAGGTCTAAATCTTTTGTAGCCGTTAATTGTCGGGGTTGTGAATACAGAAGCGGCATTGGCGTGTTTCAGAAGACCACCAACAAAATGTTTACCTAAATCTGACATTAGGGCTTTGGAGTTTGCAGACATGAAAGCGTTCTCGCCTGTGGTTCGGTCTACAAGGGATTGGTGCAAATGCCAGCCATTGGAAGAAGAACCTTGCAATCCTGGACGACACATAAATGATGCGATGTAACCTTGTTGACGGCAGATTTGCTTGGTCGCCATGCGGAATATGATCATTGTATCCGCAGCTTGTAATGCCGGAATCGGGTCAAAGGTAAATTCAAATTGACCCGCACCTCCTTCGTTTTCTACACTTCTTAAAGGCAATCCCATTTCAACTAAATTTTCTGCCAGAATACGCAGTAAGTCGTGAATTTCTGGATTGTGCGATTCTAAAAGGTATTGGAAGCTATGCTCTACAGCGCTAACTTTGGCAGGTTCACCAGGTTTTCCAGAAGTACCAACATTAGCGATCGCTAACATCGGATCTTCCAACTTTGCCAGATACCACTCAACTTCTAAGCCGACAATATGCTCCAATCCTCTTTGATGTAACTCTACCAATGATTGGCGCAAAATACCGCGACTGGAAAAGGGCATTATCTGACCATTTTGAAAGTACTCGTCACAGAGAATAAAACCAGTACGTTTTGCCCAAGGCAGAATTTTGAAGGTATCAGGGTCAGGAACAGCCACAAGATTTGGCGCACCTGTCATCAAAGGCATATCTAAACTACCGCCAGGCACAAACGGGTTAAATACTATTGCACCACCAGTATCAAACAGAAATGTCCCTGTGCTGATTTGCATACCGTTTTCTAAGGCGCTGAAAAACGCCTGGGGTAAGAGCGATTTGCTGCGAACAATGCCATGCTGGTCTGACCAAGCGGTACGAATCAACAATAAATCCCGTTCTTTGACAACAGCCTTGATCTTTTCAGATGCTTCTTTTTGGATTGCTGTCCACAGGTGATGACGCTCAATAAATCCAGGTTTTTTCATTTGGATTTTCGGTTAGGCATAAATATCTGAAATCCTACTTGATGGCAAAGTTAGACGGGTCTTGATCTCGTCGATGCTGAGTGGGAATAGGGGCTGGCTGCCCATCACCCGCAAGGGATGCGGTTTTTTCCAGGGATTCCCTCAATCGCTTGGCTGCGTAGATAGACATGTCTCGTGGTACATTAATGCGATCGCGCAAATATCGGAGAGCGACATCAGATCCCGATGGGGGTACACAGTCTTCCCCTGTCATCATGTGTGTTAAAGCACAACGTAGCGCTCGATCAAACAATTTATCATCTAAGGGGTTGACTCGAATAATATTTATCCGGTGATCGATAGTTCGTTTAAGAGCTTCCATACGGGAGTTTTCCGGCTCTGGATAAGTAACATCTGGTAGTCCAAACCAGGGGCCGTTATCCACCAGCGCTTTATTGAGAAGCATCTGGGTTTCGCCGTTTTCCCAACAGCCCCCCATCTGGGGCGGCAAATCATGTGCGTGGGTGTGAAAGTCGCTCTGAGTACCGCAGTAGGTTGGTCGGCTTTCCATTGCCGCAAACCATGCACTCAAACGAGGGTTTTCTTCCCGCAGTGAGTAGCCCTTGTAGTAGTAAAGGCTCGCATTCATCCGTTCGAGATATGGCGTAAAAATGACATCAACGATGCCAAAGCTATCTAGAAAATAAGGGCTTGGGGTGCTACCCAGAGCTTCCTCTACCCTAGCCACCACTGCGATAAATTGTTCTCGATTGCGTTGTTCTTGTTGAGAGGAACCGGCTTTAGAACACAGCCAAACGCACCAAGCTCTAAATAAAAGTCGTTCTAATTGACGTAAAGGAAGCACCGTGAGGTCTTCCATCCCTTGGTTCAATGGAGCAAATACCTTTTCCAAAGCGATCAAAATGTCATCGCTTTCCTTAATAATCCGTCCATCTAGCTCGATCGCGGGGAGCATTCCTGATGGAACCTTACGTTTGTACCAACTTTCTTTCTCCCCATAGCAGAACATTGTCACTTTTTCGATGCGGTAGGGGATCTGTTTTTCCTCTAGCCATAACCAAACTTTTTGACAGTAAGGACACCAGGCGTGGTTATCGCGGTACAGCGTTACCCGCACATCAGATTCCGGCTGACCAAACAAGCGCAACCTAGCTCTAGCGTTGGTGGGACCATTAACGGTATCTATTTGATAGTCCGTGAGGGTTTCTAGTTCTTCCCAGCTTAAGGGTGCGGTAGTCATAGGGGGAGTTGCGTAGGCAATACTTAGGACAATTCTATACTCTACAATATTTTCAATTACACCAAGGCTGAATTTAACCGATGGGTTCGCCCATCAATTCTTGCCACTTCTATATTTAAGAAAAAGTTGAAGTGACGATACCACGTTCAAAGGTTCTGGCAATTTGGCATAACTTATCTCTGAATTGCCGTTTAAATGAGATATCAACAGAACAGACAAATCGCCAGTTGTTGACCCAACGCTGTAGACGAACTCAGCAGCCCCCACAGCGCTCGGTCATCGCTTCACTACAACTGGCTAGTAGTTCGCCAAGTGAACTTGGCGGGGTAAAGGGTAAGGGGGAAGGGGGAAAGGGTTTAAATCCCTTAACCTTTCCCCTTTTCCCTTTACCCAGTCCTCACAAGCGCATTTTTGGGTTGGCAGACTACTAGTAATGTACTAGAAAATACATAGTAAATGTGCAATGGCAATGCCTGCGGCCGTAAACTACGCTCTTTTTCTACTTAAATTTGGCTGAATTTTTGAGAGTAAAGTTCATCAGACACTTTTTTTAGTTCTGGTTCAACTACTGTCAAATGTTGCTCCAAAATTGCCAAATTCCGAATGTTGGACTTATAGAAAGCATCAAACAAATCACCCACTAAAGGCACAGTACCAACGACTGTTTCCAAACCTACATTAAAAATCATTTTGGCTAAGTCTTGACGCGGGATGCCAAACTGAGTCGCTAAAAATATAATGTAAGCTGAAAACGCTGTACTGATTAAATCACCAGCACCTGGAACTAGACCAATGATTGGGTCTATGCCAATGCGAAAACCTGTCAAAGGGATACGTATTGATGTATCCATCAGACGGCTAAGTTTGCGAATGCGATTTAGAGTAGCAAGGCGTTTGGCAGCGTCCATAATTGACCATATTTACACTACTTTTAAATTGCACCATTTTTAGTTCTTTGTCTTGTACCGTTAGAAATAACAAGTATGAATAAAAATCCTGAATACTGCCTAAAAAAGCAGATAGATGGATGATATATAGCGTTTCCTAATCACATGAGATACATCTTAGCCTCCTCCTCGCTTGCGGGGCTACGGTGTACACACAAGTCTATATCTTTCTTTATTAATGAATCTCGCACTGTGTTTTGATCCCGCCTCGGAATGAATTCCGAGTCTCATAGCCCAAGTCCACTGAAAGTGGACTGAATTAATTATTTAGTCCACTTTCAGTGGAGTTTCGCTATCAGCCCAGAACTTCAGTTCTGGGCGGGATATGGGTGGGCGTGACAGTTTCATTGTAGAGGATTTTTCGACTTGTGTGTACACCGTAGCGCTTGCGGGGAGGGGGGTGGGGTTCTTGTACCTCACTCAACCGAGAACCGCTATAGTTCATTGCGATGCCTGCGGTGGTCACTGAGCTTGGCGAAGTGCGGTAAACTACGCTCTATTATTTCTTATGACCAATTTACGATCACAGTTCGTATCAAACATCTACAATTAGCCTTGCTTTTCTCAAAAAGAATTGGAGTACAGTCTCTTCTTTAGAAATAATATCGGCTCTGCCTTCCATTCCCATTTGAATGGAACATTGTTTGGTTTTTCGACCTAAAGACAGACCTTCAGGTTCAATTGTTACCTCATAGAAGCCAGCAGTACCTTTGGGAGCAGTTGCGATTGTAGGAGCGCCTGTAGCAGCACCATTATTCGCTGGTGGGAAAAATACATCTGGAGAAATTGATTTAACTTTGCCTTTGAGAGTACCGTAATCTGGATAAGGACAAGCCGAAACTCGCATTTGTACGTTTTGTCCTGGTTTGAGCTTGTTTTTATCTTCAGTTCCTACCACTGCTTTAATTACCAAGGGGGCAGAAGTAGGAACAATTTGGGCGATTTCTTCTCCAGGGCGCAATGTTTGGCCAGGGTTACGTAGGTTTAGCTTGGAAATCACACCGTCTGCTGTGGCAGAAACGATTGTCTCCTTAAGTTCAACATTTACTTGTTTAAGTTCGCGGCCATCATGCTCGAACTTTGTCTGCATTTCAATCCGTTGTTGAATCAGGGCGTTACGTTCTTTGTTTAATGTGGCGATATTAGCTTGTCCCGTAGCTTTTTCTTGAGCAATGCGTTCTTGTGCGATCGCAATTTGTGCTTGAGTGGGATTGAGGGCAGCTTGTAAGCTTTGCAACTTGGCTTTAGTAGCTGAGAGTGCTTGTTCTTGCTGGCGAACAGCTAATTGTGCTTCCTCAAATTGATCTTGTGACAAAGCCCCAACTTTGGCTACATTCTCATATCGGTTTCGTTTGGACTCGGCTGCTCCTAAAGAAGCAGTTGCTGCTTTGACATTCGCTGCGGCTTCTTGGACATCACTAACAGTGGTAATTTGCTTATCTTGATAGTCCCGCTTACGACTGCTCAATTCAGCTTCAGCTGCCGCAACCGCACGCTTACTGCTGTCAGTTTGGGCTACAATTTGGTTATTCAGAGCATCAATTTGAGCATTAATTTGAACCAGTTGTAATTTTATTTGCCCAATGCTACTTTCTAGTTGGCTCTTTTTGGTTTGTAGGCGGGAGTCGTCAATAGTAGCGATCGCATCTCCTGTTTTAACTACCTGATTCTCTTTCACAAAAATCCGCACAACTGGGCCTTCTGTAGCAGCCTGAACCAGCCGCAATTCACCAGCCGGACGCAGATTTGCCTGTGCTTGAACGGTGACTTTGTATTTAGCAACAGAGGCGACGGCAATTGCTATTGTTACAGTAACCAATGCAACTATACCGCCAACAGTAATCCAATTACCAAGTGGTGGAAGAAAATCGTTTTCTTCAGCTTGAGGAACGAAGACAGGATTAGATTGACTAACCATAATAATAAGGATGAAGAAGGAATGGTTGAGAATAAGGCAAAGGATCGGGGTGCAGGGAAGAGTTCTTCCCCTTGTCCCCCTGCCCCCCTGCCTCTTCGTTGAGGAGTAATCCAAAATCTCAAAGAAAGAAGATGGCATTAACTAATGGCGGCGTATTTGCCATTAGTAGGACTAGAAGATTTCACCAGTAAACTCGAAGTTGATGACCGAACATCTTCTAGGAAGCCCAAGTGTTCGCCAGCAATTTGGCGCAATTCTTCTGGAGAACCTTGAATTTGCAAACGACCTTTCTCTAGTAATACAATCCAATCGGCTCGCTCAATGACTCTGGGGCGGTGACTAATTAAAATTGTGGTTTTGCCTTGGCGATAGGTAAGTAGTTGATCTAGTACTTCAGCTTCACTCACCGGATCGAGAGCGCCGGTGGATTCATCCAAAATCAGTATAGGTGGGTTAGTAATTATTGCTCTAGCGATCGCTAATCTCTGGCGTTGCCCACCAGAAAGATTAGCTCCAAATTCTCCTAAAACGGTATGATATTTATCAGGTAATTCGCTAATAAATTCATCAGCTCCTGCTATTTGGCAAGCTGTGACAATTTCTTCAAAAGTCACTTCAGGATAGCTGAAGTGGAAGTTATCAAAGATTGAGCGACTCCAGAAGTGTGGGTCTTGTGGTACTAAGACTACCTGCTGTCGCAAACATTCTAAAGATAAGTCTTGTCTGTTATAGAGACCATAACGGATATTACCTGACTGGAGAGAATATAAACCAGCCATCAGTTTAGCTAGAGTACTTTTACCACAACCAGATTTACCAATTAAAGCAATAACTTTACCACCAGGGATAGTCAACGAAAAATCTTGCAACAGATCAACTCTACCAGCATGGTGAAAGTTAACTTTAGTGCAGATAATATTTGCATCAGTGGATATTTCTGCCCAAGGCCTTTTCTGTTCATTCGAGTCTTCTGGGGTAGCGTCAATCACTTCTGCCATTCGTTGGATGACAATTTGAGCAGTAATAAACTCATCAGCTAACCCGATTACTGAAGTCAGGAAACCGAGAAAGTTCCCACTCATGCCATTAAAAGCTAGCAGTTGACCGATGGATAATGTTTGATTGATTACTAAATAGCTGCCTAACCAGAGTAAACCTATATTAGTTATAGTTGAAAGAACATTAGTGAATGTACTGCTGTATAGTTCCAGTTTCATCGTACTCCAGCCCAAGTTAGCGAGGCGACCATAGTTGGTTTGATACTCTTGCCAAGCTTGCGGAGTTGCTTGTGTTGTTTTGAGTACTTGAACACCACGAAAAGTTTCCACTAAAAAGCCTTGGTTTTCAGTGCCTAAAACAATAACCTTACGGGTTTTCTGGCGTAAGGCGGGTAGGAAAAGTAGGTTAACTAAAGTGACAATGATAAATGCCAATACGGAAGCCAGAGTCAGTTGCCAACTCAAAAAGAGCATAAAACCCAAGGAAACTACAGCAATAAAAAATTCGCTAGGTAAACCAAGGACAATCTGCGAAACTAACTCATTGATCGCATCAATATCGGCAATTCGGCTGACAACTTCCCCGCTCCGATGTCCTTCAAAGTAAGATAAGGGCAAGTGTAAAAGTTTTCGACCGTAGTCCAGTAGCAGTCCTAACTGTAAGCGCTGCCCGAAGTGACCGATGAGGTGAGACTGTACCAAACCAATTGCACTTTTAAACAAGTTTATGGCAATTACTCCAATTGCCACGGTAGTTAATAGTTGAGTATCTCCTCGCACTAGCACATCATCGGTGAGGAGTTGCATCATCAAGGGATAGGCAAGAGACAAAAGTCCAATTACAATATTGATGGCGATCGCCTGACTCAAAAGGAAGCGATAGGGCCAAACACGCACCAGATAGCGTCCAAAGCCAGTCATTTTGTCATCCGGCTGCTCAGAAAAACGCGTGTCATCTGGCACTAACAGCAGCATAATCCCATTGCTCCAACCCTCAGCTAATTCTTTACGGCTGAGGTAACGGATACCAAAACCTGGATCAGAAATTACATATTTTTTTCCCTTTTGTCCGTATAAAACTACCCAGTGGTTGCCTTTCCAATGTATGATTGCAGGCATTGGAGCTTTATCTAAACTGTCGATCAGTTGAGCAGAAGCTTTGACTTTGCGAACATTAAATCCTAAAGCTTCTGCACCCCGATTCAAACCAAGCAGGGTAGTACCTTGCGACCCCGTGCCTACCGCTTCTCGTACTCGACTGAGAGTTAAAGTGCGTCCGTAATGTTTGGCAACAGTTGCTAGACTTGCAGCACCGCAATCTTCTTCACTGTTTTGGAGAACAACCTGGTATTTCATAAAAACTTCGGGAATTACGTTTGAGAATCTTGCTGAGATTATTGTTTTCCGAGTTTACAAAGAGGGTCTTACAGACGAGATGGAAGATAGGTAAATTTGATTAGACGCACATCGTCAAGTTAGGAAATTAGCTTTCCAATTTTGGAAAGTCAATAGAAAAAGATAACTAAAACTTCTTAGAGGACTTTTAAAAGTGATCGGTGATGTATCAAAAACCGAAATGAAAAAGTAGGAGCGAAAACGACCTCGCCCCTACAAACTATAAGAAAAGTATGTTACGTCAGCTAAAAACGAAGGAGAGAGCATTCTTTTCTCTTTTAGGTTTTTCAAGATTCTAGTCTGCTGTATGAAGTAGAAGCGAGTTGATTATGCAGGTCTTGCAGACTGGATGTTGTCGTTAAAGATACCGGAGAAGTTACCTTTTGTGCCTGCTACTAAAAGCTTGCTTTGACCATTGTAACTATTACCAGTGTAGACAATCCAATTTTTTAAACCCGTTACCCAGTACGAAGATGCTTTATTGTTGAAGCCACTTACACCGGGAGGTATGCCTAAATTTTTATCTGCACCTGTGAGAACTTTCCCCTGTCCTTGAAAATTAAACCCGTTGTAAAGTCTTAGGGCACCACCACTAACAGTAGCAGCGGCTTCGTGGTCAAGGTCTTGCACCAATTCAATGCTGTAAAGGTCTTGGGTTTGGTTGTTGATGTGAGACATTATTTCATCTCCTTAGCTAATTGAGGTAGGTTATTGGTGAAAGTTTAAGTTTATTAACCGTTGTCAATAAGTAATGGTGACTAATATTTAGTTTTAGTCAAAACTGAGGTCAGAAACACGAGCTTTCAGCCTGCCTGCGATCACGTCATATTTCAAAGCAGTGTTCATCCTTGCCCTGAAATGTTAGTATAAATCTTAAGAAAAAGATAACTAAAACTTCTTAAAGGATGTTTTAAAAGCGATCGGTGATGTATCAAAAACCGAAATGAAAAAGTAGGAGCGAAAACGACCTCGCCCCTACGAACTACAAGAAAAGAATGTTACTCAGGTAAAAGCGAAGGAAAGAGCATTCTTTTCTATTTTAGGTTTTTCAGGATTCTAGTCTGCTGTATGAAATAGAACCGATCTGACTATACATTTATACTATGCGACGTACAGACGAAATCCTGTTGTTAAATAAAGCAGGTAAGGGCTTTCTTCCATTTGGTGTTAGAAGAATTGACGAATTTGTGAAACCCGTACCAAGGTAGCCAATCCAAATTTGTCCAGGCGTTACCTGATACGAAGATGCTCTATTGTCGAAGTCGTCTATATTGGGATCTGCGCCCAAATTGCGATCTGAGGATCTGGTACCTCTCAACGGTCCTGGTCCTACAACGGTGTCGTAAAGCGTTAGGGTACCACCACTAACAGTAGCAGCGGCTTCGTGGTCAAGGTCTTGCACCAAATCGATGCTGTAAAGGTCTTGGGTTTGGTTGCTGATGTGAGACATTATTTAATCTCCTTAGCTAATTGAGGTAGGTTATTGGTGAAAGTTTAAGTTTATTAACCGTTGTCAATAAGTAATGGTGACTAATATTTAGTTTTAGTCAAAACTGAGGTCAGAAACACGAGCTTTCAGCCTGCCTGCGATCACGTCATATTTCAAAGCAGTGTTCATCCTTGCCCTGAAATGTTAGTATAAATCTTAATTAGATACTCGATTACATAAATGCTTTGGAGTGTAATTACTCTTGACAAAAGTAATTATTTCTTAAACTGTCACGAATGCAGTTAGGTTGTAAGTCGAATCTGTGCGGTGTTGGCGTTTTAAGTATTTGTCTTTACTTAACTCTTTATACAATATATAAATTTAATTAGACGCACATCGTCAAGTTAGGAAATTGATTTTCCAATTTTGTAAAGTCAATTTTCGCAGATAAATAAAACTGCTTAGTGCGTCCGTAATGTTTGGCAACAGTTGCAAGGCAAGTAGCACTGCAATCTTCTTCACTATTTTGAAGAATAACCTGGTATTTCATAAAAAATTCGGAAATTACTTGGTTAAGCCGTTTGCGACTTGATTTTCATGCCGTTGGCGTACTCTTAGCCCTCTTCTGTCACTCTCCGGGAGGGCGATCGCTAGAAGCCTCATGAGGCAATCAATACAAGCTATACTATTAGAAAAAAATAGGACTTGTATTTGTTATTAGAAAATAATCGCGCAATCGCTCGCTATACAAAAGCTCTAGATTATAGAAAAGGTAAATGTTTTCGGAGAGTGACAGAAGAGGGCTAATAATTATGGAAGCGATGTCTTTGATGGGCTACGTCTACGCCTTTGATTCACCATCATTGACTTTTGAATCTCGGCTGTTGCAGTTCAAAACACGAAGTTCCGAGTTAAAAAAGAGAGCGATCGCCTTCTACTCTCCATCATTCACCTTTGGATCTCGGACGTTGCTGTTCAGAGCTTCAATTTTCGTGTTCCGATCTCGAACTTCCATGTTCTGAGGTTGAAACTTCGAGTTCTGAACTCGGAACGCCGAGCAATTTACTCCAACATCCGAGTTCTGAACCTCAACATTGCACCTCAGAAGTGCAATTGCCGAGCTATTTTCTACAACGCTGCTGCTTGAGGCTTGGATTTCCGAGATTTACGGGCGAACCTTTGCCCCATTTCCTCAACTACCCCATCTAAACCAGCGCCTTGTCCACTAGCTTTGGCATAGTTATACACCTGCAACGCGGCTGCATAAGCTTCACTGCCCACTGCTATAGATGTATCATCCAGCAACTCTTGTAATTGTGACAAAGATAGCAATACTGGATACAAAGCTTCAAATAATTGAACGTCTTTCCGCATCTCATTAAGGTCAAACGATCGCGGTAAAAACTCTGGGTTCTGTGTCGCCACCTCTAATGCTTTGCTTACAAAGGCGCGGCTTTTATCTCCCATCTTGGGTAAAGCTTTCCGCTCCTCGTTACTTAAATCAATCAAAAATGGTAGCTTTTCTTTAATGGTGGCAATGGCTTGCAACACAGCATCTCTATCTGATTGCGCTAATGTTGCACTAATTGGGGCTGTGGACATAGAAATTAGTCTCCAGTATGTTGCTTAATTTTAGAGTGCCCACATATACAAACTAAATTTCAAGAACACCAATAAAAATTCCACAGACAAAAGGTGAGCGTTGTCAAAGTGCGGGTTACGCCTAAGCCTTTCGCTCACCATAATTTATACCAATTTGAAAAAAGAATGCGACAAATAGACCACTTGTAGAGACGCGATTCATCGCGTCTTTACCCAAGGATGTGTTGCTACTGCCTTGATAGCCATTTGCAATTGAATCGAGTACAGACCTTCTTAGAAGCACAGCAATACTGTCTTTTTACCCGCTTACTTTACTCCAAACATATTTTTGGCAGGTTTCACAGGCGGCTTTTGCTTCCTCTGTTTGCGGATTGGTGAAGACGGGATGGTAACGTAACCTGTCACAACAGACTTGCAACCATGCACGCCAGTCACCGCGCCACAACCGTACAGTGCCATCTTCACCGCCGCTAACAATCGTCTGCCCATCGGCGCTAATGGCGACAGAATAAATCCAACCTTCATGACCACGTAAAGGTTCCGCTAAAGCAAGACCTTGTAGGTTCCACAACCGCACAGTGCCGTCATCACCGCCACTAACAATCGTCTGCCCATCGGTGCTAATGGCGACAGAATAGACCCAACCTTTATGACCACGCAAGGGTTCAGCTAAAGCAAGACCTTGCAGATTCCACAACCGCACAGTGCCATCAGTACCACCACTAACAATCGTCTGCTCATCAGCGCTAATGGCAACAGAATTGACAAAACCCTGATGACCGCGCAAAGGTTCAGCTAAGGCAAGACCTTGACGATTCCACAACCGCACAGTGCCGTCATCACCGCCACTAACAATTGTCTGCCCATCGGCGCTAATGGCGACAGAATTGACATAACCCTGATGACCACGCATAGGTTCAGCTAAGGCAAGACCTTGACGATTCCACAACCGCACCGTACCATCACTACCACCACTGACAATCGTCTGCCCATCGGTACTGATACCAACAGAATAAACCCAGCCCTCATGACCACACAAAGGTTCAGTTAAGGCAAGACCTTGGTGATTCCACAACTGCACCGTACCGTCAGTACCGCCACTGACAATATTCTGTCCATTGGCACTGATAGCGACAGAATAAACCCAACCCTTATGACCACGCAAAGGTTTCGCAAAGGGAAGACCTTGGTGGTTCCAAAACCACACTGTGCCGTCAGTACTACCACTAACAATTGTCTGACCATCGGTGCTGATAGCAACAGACCTAACATTGCCTTCATGACCACGCAAAGGTTCAGTTAAGGCAAGACCTTGGCGATTCCACAACCGTATAGTGCCGCCATCGCTGCCACTGACAATCGTCTGCCCATCGGTACTGATGGCGACAGAAGAGACATTACCTTGATGACCACGCAAAGGTTCAGCTAAGGAAAGACCTTGGCGATTCCACAGCCGCACCGTACCATCAGCACCGCCACTGACAATGTTTTGTCCATTGGCGCTGATAGCTACAGACCTCACATTACTCTCATGACCATACAAAGGTTCAGCCAAGAGAAGACCTTGGGAATTCCACAACCGCACCATCCCATCAGCACCACCACTGACAATCGTCTGCCCATCGGCACTGATGGCGACAGAAAAGACATCATTTTTATCCCCACGCAATGGTTTAGCTAAGGGAAGACCTTGGCGGTTCCACAACCGCACAGTGCCGTCAGCACCACCACTGACAATCGTCTGCCCATCAGCACTGATGGCGACAGAAGAGACATCATTTTTATGCCCATGCAATGGTTTAACTAAGGGAAGACCTTGGCGGTTCCACAACCGCACAGTGCCGTCAGCACCGCCACTGACAATCGTCTGCCCATCAGCACTAATGGCGACAGAATTAACATAACCCTGATGACCGCGCAAAGGTTCAGCTAAGGAAAGACCTTGGTGGTTCCACAACCGCACCGTGCCGTCAGCACCGCCACTGACAATCGTCTGCCCATCAGCACTAATGGCGACAGAATTAACATAACCCTGATGACCGCGCAAAGGTTCAGCTAAGGAAAGACCTTGGTAATTCCACAGCCGCACCGTACCATCACCACCACCACTGACAATCATCTGTCCATCGGCACTGATGGCGACAGAAGAGACATTACCCTCATGACCACAAAAGGGAATCGAGACTCTTGCTTTATTAACCACCCGATTCAAACTGTTCTGAACTGATGCAAGAATCTGCTGGGGTAGTTTCTCTTGATTCTCCCCCATAGCTTGAATTGCCAAAACTAGACTATCTAGGGGTTGTAAGGGCAATAAATCGTCTACTCTAGCCGCTTTTTCTCGCAACTGGGATTCAGTAAGCGCCCTTTCCATCTCGGCAATCCGGTCTTTGTCATCGGCATCGCTACGCTGGTAAAAATCCTCATCTTGTTGGGGTGATTGCAAATCAGGCTGCAATTGTTGCCAGCTATCCCTCACTTGGGCCAGCAATCCCTTTTGCATTAAATATTTGTCATCCGACCTTTCGCTCAACCATTCCCGTCGCGTATTTTCTAATGTCTCGTTCAACGGTCGCAAGTCTCGGTCTTGTTGTCGCCACTGGGCAAACTGCTGCCAACTTTCAATTAAAGCTTCATGGGCTAAATCAATCCAGACTTCTCCTTTTTCATCTTTCTCAGAAATTAATAAGCGTCCCTTAACCAATCCCGCTTCACCATCTAGCAACTCACTAAGTTGTTGCTGTTGATTGGCATCATTACCTGCAATATTTAATAATGTGGCTTTTGGTTGGCGCTGTTGGGTATCCTTTTCTCCCTCTCCTGTTCCCATTAACCGCAGAAAAATCTGCTTAATCCATTCCTTTTCTTGCTGACTGCGTTCTTGAGTTGGATATTCTTGCTCATAATCTTGGTAGTGATAAACATTTTCTGCATGGAGATTTAACACCGCAGTTAATCCTCCCAAATTTTCATACTCTTCTTGGGTAAGTTGATGTTTCTTTTGCTCGCGTTTCTCCCACAGTTTAGTTAAGGCAAACTCTAACAATGGTAAATTCTCTGGTTCTTGTTGAAGATTTTGGAGAATTTGTAATGCTCCTGCTTCTTCAACACTATGAACCTGAAGCTGGGCAGGTTTGGCGATTATGTCCTTGAAATCAACTCCAGTTAAAGGCGGTATAACAACTACTGGGGTTTGAATCAGGTGAGCCAGAGAAGGATTATCTAAACAGGATTCCAGAAAATTGCCTCGCATAGTAATTACAACTGCTAACCGCGAATCATGAATCTCTACTACCCCAGTCAGTAGTTCAATAAATCTCTGCCGTTCTTCCTTATCTATACAAACTGTAAATACTTCCCCAAACTCATCTACCAGCAGCAAAAATTTTTCTGTGCTAGCCACAGCCTCTGCATCATCAATAGGTTTAGTCAGGCTGCCGAAACTGTTGTCATCCTGAGCAATTTCAACCACAAGGGCGTATTGTGTCATCTTGTTTTGTTAAAACTATTGAGAAATTTAACTCTGTGCTTTAAAATACCCAAATTAACTAGTGATTTACCCACTAGAGTTAAAAACTCTAGATTTAAAATTCAATTAGCGGTTGGAGCAACACGCGGTAGAAGCACAATATGAAAGTCTTCGTGACTGGGATAAACTCTATACCTTGTAGTCCGGTAGTAATTACGGGAGCGATGTCTAAGGGCGGGCTACGAACAGTTGAAAATTTCAGCTTAAGTTGACACCAATGGCTAGAAGCCCATCCCACAAGAGTTTGCTAATGCACTATTTTAGTTGTGCCACGCCACTACCTTGAGAAAAATCTCACATCGCGCTAGTCTTCATTCACGTAACTGCACGCTGTAACATTAGGCGATGACAAATCAACTCTCTCCAGAAATTCCTTCTTGTACTTGGAGCCGTCCCATCGGCTTAGGCTGGGACAAACCTTATACCGTCCGCTACGCAAGTAATATCGATGATGGCCCTTGGCATGGTATGCCTTTAGGTGGCTTTGGTGCAGGTTGCATCGGTCGTTCTTCACGGGGAGACTTTAACCTGTGGCACATCGACGGCGGTGAGCATACCTTCAAAAACATTCCCGCTTGTCAGTTCAGTGTGTTTGAATCCAATAGCACATCTTTCCAAGCCTACGCTTTGTCTACGCAAGCGCCCGATGATGGCACTCTCAAAGCTTGGCAGTGGTATCCTACAACTCCCGGCACAAAGGGGACGGGCAATTATCACGCGCTATATCCACGTAGCTGGTTTGTATACGAAAATGTATTTCAAACACAGTTGACTTGTGAGCAATTTTCCCCAGTCTGGGCGGGTAATTACCAAGAAACTAGCTACCCTGTGGCAATATTCCTCTGGAATGCTCATAACCCCACAGATGCACCGATTACTCTCAGCATTATGCTCACTTGGCAAAATATGGTGGGCTGGTTTACAAACGCTCTCAAATCTCCCGAAGTGCGGGTACGCGATGATGGTAGTCCGGTTTATGAATACCAACCGCGCTGGGGCGAAAGTCAAGGAAACTACAACCAAATAGTTGAAAATACACAACAGTTTGGCTGTGTTTTAGGCCGGGTTGGTAGTAATGAACCTTTGCAAGAAGGTGACGGAACTTGGTGTATTGCGACGCTGAAACATCCCCAAGTGGAAGTATTTCATCATAGCCGCTGGAATCCTGAAGGGACGGGTGAGGAAATATGGCAAAGCTTTGCTAAAGATGGCTCTTTGCCCAATTATGTTGATACTACTCCAGCAACAGAGAATACACAATTAGGGGCTGCGATGGCTACGCCGGCCGCAGGCATCGCAATCCGTTTCACTCTCCAACCAGGCGAAACTCTCGAAATACCCTTTGTCCTCGCTTGGGATTTGCCGATTACAGAATTTGCCGCCGGAGTTAACTATTACCGCAGATATACAGACTTTTTTGGTAAAAGTGGAAACAACGCCTGGGCGATCGCATCCACTGCATTACAAGAATACCAAACCTGGCGATCGCAAATTCAAAGTTGGCAAAAACCCATTCTCGACCGGGAAGATTTACCCAACTGGTTTAAAATGGCTCTATTTAATGAGCTTTATGACCTCACCAGCGGCGGTACTCTCTGGAGTGCAGCATCAGAACTTAACCCCATCGGTCAGTTTGCGGTGCTGGAGTGCCTAGATTACCGTTGGTATGAAAGTCTAGATGTACGGTTGTATGGCTCTTTTGCCCTACTGATGCTGTTTCCAGAATTAGAAAAGTCGGTAATTCGGGCATTTGCACGGGCGATTCCTCAAGGTGATGATACTCCCCGAATCATTGGCTATTACATGACAATTAAGGCAGAAAGCCCGATTGCAGTTCGCAAAGTTGCAGGTGCAACACCCCACGATTTAGGCGCACCCAACGAACACGTTTGGGAGAAAACTAATTACACCAGCTATCAAGACTGTAATTTATGGAAAGATTTAGGTAGTGATTTCGTTTTGCAAGTATACCGTGATTTTTTACTCACGGGTGCTGACGATGTGGAATTCTTAGCAGATTGCTGGAATGCGATCGTTCAAACCCTCGACTACCTGAAAACTTTTGATCTCGATGGCGATGGGATTCCGGAAAATTCTGGCGCACCCGACCAAACTTTTGATGATTGGCGATTACAAGGTGTCAGCGCCTATTGTGGTGGATTGTGGTTAGCGGCACTAGAAGCTGCGATCGCAATTAGCGATATTTTATTAACTTACCAGACAGGTGACACAACAGAGTTGGCAGCGCAAAAATCCATTTATGAAACTTGGTTACAACAATCTCTTCCTATTTACCAAGAAAAACTTTGGAATGGGGAATATTACCGACTGGATAGTAAAAGTGGTTCCGATGTGGTAATGGCAGATCAATTGTGCGGACAATTTTATGCTCGTCTACTGGACTTACCAGATATTGTACCGAGCGATCGCGCCCTTTCTGCTCTGAAAACTGTTTATGACGCTTGCTTTTTGAAATTCTGTAATGGTGAATTTGGTGCTGCTAATGGTGTTCGTCGTGATGGTTCACCAGAAAATCCCAAAGCTACTCATCCCTTAGAAGTTTGGACGGGGATAAACTTTGGGCTGGCGGCTTTTCTCGTGCAGATGGGAATGAAGGATGAAGCGTTGAGGTTGACGCAAGCTGTGGTGCAGCAAATTTATGAAAATGGTCTGCAATTTCGCACGCCAGAAGCTATCACCGCAACTGGTACTTTTCGCGCTAGCACTTACCTGCGGCCAATGGCGATTTGGGGAATTTACTTAGTTATTAATTAATTGCCTATCAAAGCGGTTCTCGTTTTGACGCAATACACGTAGATGTCATGGGTGTCAACTTAACCTGAAATTTTCTGAATGTATAAGTTTTACCCCCACCTCCTTTCCCAAAATTAGCACAAGGAAGCAAATTCTCCAGTTCCCCTTCTCCCAATATGGGAGAAGGGGTTAGGGGATGAGGGCAAGCAACCCCCCTTACTCGTACCTAACTTCTACCTTAAGTTGACACCTATAACAGATGTGCTTCCCTGGCAAATTCAACCTGTCTTCATCTGAGAAACCAGACTTTAGGTTTGCGATTTTATTTTCCGAGTATTTCCGGAAGCGAAGGAAAATTTCAGTAATGGTAAGAGTTGAAGCATTGAGAATTTAAGACTACTGTTTCAAAAAATGCAAAGATTACTAGCTTTAGCTATAAATATTGCTAATAGTTCCCAGACTACGTTCACAATCAAAAGCTAGGTTATGACGTGCCTATTTCTTTACTCAACAGCAAAGTTCATCAGATTGTGGCGCTGCATGTTTGGCAGTGATTAGCCAACATTGGGGCATACGCTTAAACCCTTACAATTTGCGTAACTTCACGCCAGTCAGTTTTACAGGTGCATTTCACCAGCCTTTAGTAGAAACAGTCCAAACTTTAGAATGTGAAGCGCTATCAGTTTTTTTGCGTCTAGTAAGTTTGAATCACAATTATAACCCTTAGATGGCTTATTGTCAAACAATTCATTGTTGTAGTTGTCTGGAGAGATAAAGGCGATCGCATATTGATTTTTGGTCTTGCTTGTACCACCATTTAGCTCAATTGCCACTACATTTGTAATCTCAATTCTATAAAATAGAATTTTTTGCTGAATCAACTCAATAATATTTTGTGTTAATTAGCTTTATATCTATTCTTAAAGTCTCTAATATTGTACAGACTTAGCCTGCGACACTTTTGGAGTAAATTTATCCATTTGCGGATCTTTTTATTGACTCAACTAAGGCTCATTATAACTATTTATTTATATTACCCGTAACCAGTAATTTTCTTTTACAACTGGTTTATTTTATAATAACTATCTGCTCGTTATAAAATAATCGCAGTCAACTGATTGCGATTATATTTAGATAAGCTAAAACTGTAGTCTTTACAACCCAATAAAGACAAGTTTAATAAGTATCATTGTCTAATCTAACTCATTGAAAAATAAGTTTGATCCTATTACCATGAAAGGTTTTATTCTCTCTCGACTAATATTTCTACAAGTTGTTTTACATTCTATTTAATGGTATTGTTTTCTAGCTACTCGACAATAATAAAGGTTTTAAAATGATATCGGGTGAGGGGTAAGACCCCCTCAATAATTAGCAAAAGAGGACAAAACTAAAAGCTGCACAACACACAAGTAAGTATAGGAATATATTCAGTAAATTTGACCCATAAATATACTAGATTAGTAGATGACAGCAACGAGAAAAAATAGTATAAATACGAATGGTGTTGTTAACGCTCAAAGATAAATATATTTTCTCTCTTAGTCTAAAAAAATATGCAAACTTCCCGGAAATTGCCTAATCCAACAGTAGTAAGAAATATAAGCGTGTGAACCAAGAAAATTTATTTACTTATGGATTTTTATCCCTTGTAAACATCAAACACCGCTCCACTGCTGATAATTTGCCACAAGCAATTCAAGATTTGCAAAAAGGCTAGTGCAGTTTGTACACCTCAATTAAAACATCAACAATCGCAGAGAAGAAAATAGTTTACTTCACCCAAAATAACTAAACACTATGATGAATCAAGACCTTGCTGGTATTAGTAGTAACTTAGATAAGACAGTGAAAGCTCAACAATTTGACAAAGTAGTTGAAGCAATTCTTGCTGGAAAGTATTCCTGGGCATGTGTTTTAATGTTGCGATTTGGTGGTTATAATCCTCTGCATTACATTCCATATCGCACCTACAATCGATTGCTCAAAGAGAACTCTCAAGCCGATAGGACAAAACAACAGCAAAGTGAAAATCTAAAAATGCTGAAACACGCTCATAATTCCCAGTCTGATAATAATGTTTCATCAGCTGCTTAAGCAAAATTAAAGACGTAGCTTATCTAGAAGTCGTTAGAAAGCAAAAAGCAGAACTCCGTGCTGGTAGTTTAGACCAGAGATTGACACAGCAAATTCACGAACATCAATCAAGCAAATCGCCATTAAAACCAGAAAATGTTCAAGACATTTCCTTGAAATCCTGTGGATTCAATTAAAAAGTATTTGGAATCAATAGATTCCGCTCTAAAGTTGATTGATTATCTGAAAGCCTGTTATGCTAATTGGAAATTTATAGCATGACAGGTTTTCTATAGCAGTCATGAATTTGATAATATTTTGCAAAAATCTGCCAAAATGGCAAATATATACTACTGATATTGGTAAACTAATAACAACTACAACCTAAATCAAAATAGAGGTGATTTGGCAATCAAGTTAATTTAAAAAATAAAATCAACGATTAGTTCTAACTATGAAATAAATCAAACTGATTACAAAAGTAGTCAGCATTTCATGGAGTAAATAACTCCTAAACCAAGACCAATAATCCAACTGTTACTACTGGTGGTTCTTTTTCTGAGGAAGTCTGAGCAAAGAGATTTGGCGAGGTGGATTCCCCCAATCCCAATTTTACACAGCTTTCACTGACTGCAGACGGTGCGAGTAATGCTGATAAAACTTTCTATCCTGTGGTTGATGTTGCTTTAGTTAAATATTGCAAACGCTTAACATCAATTCTAGGAACGGAAATAGAAAAGTTACAGTGAAATTGTTGTCCTTGGCTGGTAGAACTAGTAGCTCATACGCTTCTCTTTCGACTATTGTAATCCTAGTCCTCCCAACCTGGATTATCTTTGGTTTATAAACTTTCAATTTATATAGCAACTACTGGAAGGTTCAAAACTTGAATAGCTTCCAGTTTTTTATCTATATATAAAAATATAAAAAAATAAGGTAGGCAATTTGCCCACCTTATTTTTTATGAATACTAGATATTTGGTGCAATTAATCTAGAATCCTTGTAGAGACGTAGCGGTGCTACGTCTCTACAATCTTTTTCACTTCCATGTTTAATGATTGACTAATTCAAAAATGAATTAAACCTTGGCTAATTCTGGAGTAGGACTCTTGCTGTTGCGAATTGCTGTAATAGCCTCAGCATAATCTTTTGCGTTAAATACAGCTGAACCAGCGACGATCGCATTTGCTCCCGCTTCCAAAACTTGCCAGGTATTATTTGCCTTCAATCCCCCATCCACTTCAATCCAGGGGTCAAGACCACGTTCGTCACACATTTGGCGTAGCTTGCGGATTTTGGGTAACACACCAGGAATAAAGCTTTGACCACCAAAACCAGGGTTGACACTCATAATTAGTACTAAATCGCACAAATCTAGAACATATTCAATTAGCTCTAGAGGAGTACCAGGATTAAGTACAACACCAGCTTTTTTACCAAGCTCTTTTATTTGCCCCAAGGTGCGGTGCAGGTGTGGGGAAGCATTATGCTCGCAGTGTACGGAGATAATATCAGCACCCGCCTTAGCAAATCCCTCTACATACTTTTCTGGCTCCACAATCATCAAATGGACATCCAGAGGCTTGGTTGTAACCGGACGAATCGCCTCCACAATCAGAGGGCCTATCGTAATATTAGGTACAAAACGACCGTCCATGACATCAACATGAATCCAATCCGCTCCAGCTGCATCTACGGCACGAATTTCGTCACCCAAGCGACTAAAATCGGCTGATAGGATAGATGGAGAAATTACAATGGGCTTTTGAGATAGGTTTTGGGTCATGGCTAGTGGATTTTTAAGCGTCCTCGTCTGTACGCATTGTAACAAAACATTGAACAAGACTCATAATTTTGATCCCGGTTTTTTGGGGACAAGGGGGAATTATTGAACAAGTCTCTCCTTTGTCTCCCTCCTCTACCTTGTCTCTTCTCCATGCCTAATGACTAATAACTAATGACTAAAAAACTAACCTGGATATTTTGGGGATTAACTGCTTCTTGTCTAAGTGCGCCAGTAATTGCTTCAGCTTTAGAATCTGCACTAGGAACTAATGGCATTGATGCTCTGAAGCTACACAAATCTCCTTATAATTTAATCGGTCGTAAGATTGCTATTGGTCAAGTGGAAATTGGCCGGCCGGGAATGTTTGGGTGGGATAAGGCGGTGTCTAAAAATCGTGCCATATCTTTAGCAGCAGTTTTCTTACGCAATGAGCCAGCTAAGTCTAATAATGGTGTTGACGCCCACGCCTATAATGTCGCCGGTGTGATGGTGAGTCAAGACAAAGCTTTGCCAGGAGTTGCTCCAGGAGCGCGATTGTATTCATCGGCGGTGGGTTCGACTAAAAACATGGGTCAGCCAGAAGAGTGCTTGTCAGCACAGCACATAGCGCTCCAAAATGGTGGCGATCTCCGTGCGATTAACTTTAGCTTTGGGGAACCTCTGAGTCGCGATCCTCGACCGGAAGCTACTTTAGACGGCAATGCTTTACTAACTTTATGTGTTGACTGGTCTAGTCGCGCTCATGATGTTTTGTATGCGATCGCTGGCAACCAGGGGAAAGGTGGTATTCCTATTCCTACAGATAATTTTAACGGAATAAACGTGGCTTTTTCATCCCGCCGCGGGGGAGTTTTTAACAAAGTAGACGTGGCTAATCTGGCGGGTGTTAACCAAGGGGTGAATGGAAGACTAGCTGGAAGGGAATTTGACCTGGATGGGCGTCGCGCTATCAGTTTAGTTGCTCCTGGTAATAATATTCCTTTGCTCAATCCAGATGGCAAATTGAACAAGGTTACAGGTACTAGTTTTGCCGCGCCTCAAGTTACGGCTACCGTTGCTCTGTTGCAAGAACTTGCAGACCGACAGATGCGGACAAAACAACCCCACTGGAGCATTGATTCTCGGCGTCATCAAGTGATGAAAGCTGTATTGCTGAATTCAGCAGACAAACTTTTAGATAGCGGCGATGGCTTAAAGTTGGGAATGACGCGGACGCTAATTGATAAGCAAAATCAAAACTGGCTAGATTCTGATGCTTATAAAGATCCAAAGATTCCTTTAGATGCCCAAATGGGAGCGGGTCATTTAAATGTATTTCGCGCTTATCAACAATTTAGTGCTGGTCAATGGCAAGCATCAGCTGCGGTGCCGGCTATTGGTTGGGATTATCGCACAGTTGATGTTGGAGCATTTGTTGACTATATATTAGCAAAACCCTTAAAGCAGGGAAGTTTTGTTGCTGTCACCCTGAGTTGGGATCGATTGGTAGAACTCAACGATAAAAATAAAAACCAGCAATATGATCTAGGCGAAACTTTTCGCGATCGCGGCTTAAATAATCTCGACCTATACTTAGTAAAAGCTGATGCTCAAAATTCTGATGCTGGTGCTATTTGCTCCTCAATCAGCCAAATTGATAGTGTAGAACATATTTTCTGCCCCGTTACTGCTACTGGCAATTACAAAATCCGTGTCCAGTTTCGTCAAAAGCTCAATGAAGCGACTCAACCCTACAGTTTAGCTTGGTGGAGTGTACCTATTAATTAATTGAAATAGGGTAGCACAAATATCCGTGTAAAATTATAGCGTTTTTCTCGTTCCCATACGGAGTATAGGAACGAGATTTCGTGCCTATGATAAAGGTTATTCGATCTATAAAAACCTCACAGAAGTGGTTATTTTATGATTACGTAGCTTACAATACGTTTATACGTAAAGATAAAAATTCTTAGAAATCAAAATTTTTTATAAGTCGTCTGTATAGCCGTCTCAATAAGGTATTCGCAACTCCACAAGTTGTGTTTAATTACTCTGAGCTACTAATTTGCTGTTACGAAAACTGTAACAGTCCCATTTTTCTATAGGAGTAAATGCAATAGTTAGTCATTGACACAGTATCTGCGTCAACTCTGAGCACAAATCGGGAATCTTTGGCAAGTGAGGTAGCAGAATGAATCGCCATAAATTGAGTGATGCAAAAGAAAATTTCCTGCAAAGACGTTACGGTGTGAGTCTAGGTAGACGTTATGCTCTGGCAGCTGCAAGCGTTGTTCTATTCAGTGTATTAGGGTGTTCTCAAGTCGATAGTAATAAAAGTGCCCTTGCCCAATCTAGTTTACCTCAGCCAGAAACTCCATTGCAAAAAAAAACAGCGAAAACTGATACAAAAATCGTTGAGTCTAGCAATAAGTTTGGCTTCAAACTGTTTTCAGAAGTGCTGAAAAACGATCGGGGTGGGAATAATATTTTTATCTCACCTTCGAGTGTTGCGATCGCTCTTGCTATGACTTACAACGGCGCTAGCGGTTCGACTCAACAAGCAATGGCAAAAACCCTAGAATTACAGGGGATGAATCTACCAGAAATCAACTCTTCTTATGCGGCGGTATTAAAACAGCTTTTAGACAATTCAGATGCGAAAGTGCAATTGAATATTGCTAACTCACTTTGGGCAAATCAAGATGTTAGCTTTGCACCAGACTTTCTCAATAGAACCCAGGACTTCTATCAAGCCAAAGTCAGCAATTTAAACTTTCAAGATGCCGCCGCATCTAATATTATCAATAATTGGGTCAAAGAAAATACTAACGGCAAAATCACTAAAATAGTTGAAAAAATTGAACCAAATCAGGTATTATTTTTGATTAATGCCATATATTTTAAAGGTAATTGGACTAACGAGTTTGACAAGAAAGAAACTGCTCCATACCCTTTTTACATCACATCTGGTAGGCGAAAACAACACCCAATGATGTCACAGGAGGGTGATTATAGATACTATGAAAGCGAGAAGTTTCAGGCAGTTAGTTTACCTTATGGGAAAGATGGTAAGATAAGTTTTTATATCTTTTTACCCGAAAAGAATTCTAACCTCAAAGCCTTTTATCAAAACTTGAATGTTGAGAACTGGGAAAAATGGATGACTCAGTTCAACAACCAAAAAGGGTTTATTCGCTTACCCCGCTTCAAAACAGATTATGATATTACACTCAATGATGCTTTAAAAACTTTAGGTATGGGGGAGGCTTTCAGCAACAAAGCCAATTTTTCTGGCATGGGTAAAAATTTTGCCATTAGCGAAGTTAAGCATAAAACTTTTGTTGAAGTGAACGAAGAAGGTACCGAAGCGGCGGCTGCTACTTCAGTGGGAATAGTAGCAACATCTTTTAGAGAAGAACCAGAACCATTCCGAATGATTGTTGATCGTCCCTTCTTCTGTGCTATTCGGGATAATCAGACGGGAAACATTTTGTTTATGGGTTCAATTATCGAACCACAATGAGGATGTAGGAGGCATTGAAGACTTCATCTTTTTAAAAGAGAACTTCCAAAAAATAAAATCCTCAGTGAATATAAATGATTAATTTACATTCACTGTATGTGCAGATAATAATTTTTAGAAGTCATTATCCGTAAAGGGAACTATGGATGGTGAAAATTTTGTTAGTGATGGGGAAAATTCTAACCTCGCGGCATAATCATCTGTTTGTGATAGTTCCAGTTCAATTGTTTGCTGTTCTTTTTCATCAAAAAGCAACTGAATTTGATAACTTGTCCAGAATTGTTCACCTAGTTCATCTTCTAAATCAAAAGGCTGTTCTTCATCACCCCATATATTCGACCAAAGGACTATTTGATTAGCCCGAAAATGGTTTTGACCTTTTGTATCTCCAACTACAAAATATACTTCGACATTTAAATCGAATCCCAAATCATCGACTTCTGCCTCTGCTATCTGACAGCTAACGACAATTAAACTATCTGGATTAATATCTACTACCTGCTGTTGGCGTTGCAATAATTCTTGAAATACAAAACTAGGTAATAACTTTGAACTCTCCTCAAGTAGGTTTTTTTGAGTTTCTGGAGAGTAACGAGTTTTTAATTCTTGCGTGATTAAATTTAAAATATCTTCACTGGCTAAATTGACAACTATCTGTTTATTTGCGGGATTAAGGAAACATCCTTGATTAAGATTAATGTGTTTTTCAATTGGCATAGTTCTTTAAAATCCTTTTAATGCGAACGGATAATTCACAAATCAAGCTCAAACAAAGATAAGGAATAAATATTACTTTAGCTTCTGTTCTATATTTTTAGCAAGACGTACTTAATAGCAATTGCATCTTTAGTTCAAGCAAAATTACTGATTGAGAAGATGTCAAATTACTAAATGGTGTTTCTGGCCTAGAGATTTTCTTTGATGCCGATCGTTTTGATGGTAATGGATCTGAGCAATTAGTTGGTATTATTCAAAATCAACAATCTTTAGTGGTCTATCAAGCGAAGTTTGAAGGGTAAATAAACGAACCACAAAGGCGCAGAGGGCACGGAGAGAGAAGACAAGAGATGTTTCAGAAGTGTCTCACTCAGCATAGTTGGCTTGACAGAGTAATAGATAATCTGCAAATTAATTTAGGTCAAGCAATTACAACTATCACCTAACAATAACTAGACTTCAAGTAGCTAAATGCTGTTTAAAGAGTGGATTTTAACTATAATACTTAAGCAATACTATAGTTAGGGTAATTTGCCAATTAGTACTAGTACAAGAACATCGTAGCGAGTTATACGAGCTTTTGACAAAGTACAGATGATTTGCCAATACCTCAATGGAAGGAATGCCCTGCTGCCTGATTTAATCCAGTTTCAGATTAGCGTGAATGACCCAAATAGTTTTATGATTCTCTACGAAAGCATATTTGAAATTATTTAGGTCTACTACCAAAATATTCTCAAGCTCATTCTGGAACATGGTTAATGGTGTGAATTACCGAAAGGTGATTTGTGCAATACTGGTTTTGAACCTTCTTCCAGGGTCAAATAGAGTACAGGGAGATGCAAAAGTATGGTTGAACACCCATTTCATGACCAACTGAGTTTAGAGGAACAAACTGAAAAACTCGGCAAGCAAGCAGTAAGCTTGGGTTTGATTCCCAGCTTTGTGGTGCATTACTTTCCTGATACCTGGGTATTTTATATACCCAATGAAACTCAATCGCAACCGCTGACACCAGAAGAGGCATACTTTCGTTTAAAGCAACTGGTTAAACAGTAGATATTTTGACGACACATTTTTGAAGATAACGGCTAGACACTGCAATTGTTAAGTAACAGTAGTTATGGCGAAACCAGCAATTTTAACCGTGGATGACGATCCAGAAGTATTGCAAGCGGTGTCACGAGACTTGCGTCATCAGTATGGCGATCGCTTCCGCATTGTCCGGGCAGATTCAGGTATCACGGCTCTGGATGTAGTACAGCAACTAAAATTGCGGAATGAAGCAGTTGCTCTATTTTTGGTTGATCAACGTATGCCCCAAATGGGAGGCGTGGAGTTCCTAGAACTAGCAAAAGACATCTTTCCCGATGCGAAACGCGCCTTGTTGACGGCCTATGCAGATACGGATGCTGCGATTAAATCGATTAATAGTACCAGACTTGATTATTACTTACTCAAGCCCTGGAATCCACCAGAAGAGAAGCTATATCCGGTTTTAGATGATTTGCTAGATGACTGGCTAGCTGGATTCCGTCCACCCTTTGAAGGCATTCGAGTCATTGGTAATCGCTGGTCGCCTTTTTCACATCAGGTGAAAGACTTTTTAGCACGTAACCAGGTTCCATTCAAATGGTTAGATATTGAACTGGAACCGGATGTAGAAAAATTGGTGGAATACGCCCAAGCTGATGGCAGACAGCAATTGCCATTGGTATTGTTTCCCGATGGTTCCCGATTAATTCAACCATCTAATTTAGAGATTGCCGCCAAAATTGGACTGCAAACTCAGGCAGAGCGCCCCTTTTATGACTTAGCGATCGTGGGTGCTGGCCCTGCCGGATTAGCAGCCGCCGTCTATGGCGCTTCTGAGGGATTGAGTACTGTATTAATTGAGCGTGAAGCGCCAGGAGGCCAAGCAGGTACGAGTTCGCGGATTGAAAACTATTTAGGGTTTCCTGTTGGCTTGAGTGGCAGTGATTTAGCAAGGCGGGGAGTCACCCAGGCGCGGCGATTTGGAGTAGAAATTCTCACTCCTCAAGTAGTAACTGGGGTTCGACTGGAAGATCCTTATCGGATTCTGCAATTAGCAGATGGTAGCGAGATTAGTTGCCATGCACTTTTAGTTGCAACCGGCGTTTCCTACCGTTGGCTAAAGGTTCCAGGAGCAGAGAAGCTCACAGGAGCAGGAATTTATTACGGTGCTGCTATGACTGAGGCGATCGCCTGCGCCAACGAAGAGGTTTACTTGGTAGGCGGGGCAAACTCTGCTGGACAGGCAGCAATGCATTTTGCTAAGTATGCTAGCAAAGTGATTATGTTGGTGCGGGGTGAGTCACTAGCATCAAGTATGTCTCAATATTTGATTGACCAAATTGCCGCGACTGAAAATATCAAAGTTTGCACGGGTTGCAGCGTCGTAGAAGTCAAGGGAGAGGAACATTTAGAAGCAATTGCGATCGCCCATGCTAAAACTGGACAAACCGAAACCGTGTCGGCGCGATCGCTGTTTATTTTCATCGGTGCTAGCCCTAAAACTGATTGGCTCGATGGTGTTATTCACCGCGATGCTCAAGGGTTTATCATCACAGGGCCAGACTTAGTGCATAATGGCAAATCTCCTCGTGGTTGGTCTTTAGAACGCTCTCCTTTCTTATTAGAAACCAACATTCCCGGAATCTTTGCAGCCGGAGATGTCCGCTATGGCTCAATTAAGCGGGTGGCATCCGGTGTGGGAGAAGGTTCGATCGCCATTCAATTTGTTCACCGTTACCTAAGTAATATTTAGCTAAAGCAGCCAATACTAAGCCGTATAAAATCTGCAAACCCTCTCCCCTGCTCCCCTATCCCACTTCGACTACGCTCAGTGACCACCTGCCCCCTGCCCCCCGGTTACTGAGCGTAGTCGTTGGCGCAGCCTCTCGTAGAGAAGTATGCCCCCCTGCCCCTTCACTGACTTGCGTTGATGCCAATTACCCCAATGATTATTAAGGAGATCGACACAAGTTTGATGAATGTGGCAGATTCCCGAAACCAAATAATCCCAATAAGAGCGACTAGAATAGTTCCTAATCCAGCCCAGACAGAATAGGCGACACTTACTTCAAGTCTCTTGAGGGCAAAGGTCAAAAAAGTAAAACAAAGTCCATAGAAGACAAATATTAATACTGAAGGAACTATTTTAGTAAATCCATCCGATAATTTCATGCAAGTTGTGCCTGAAACTTCAAAAAGGATGGCAATTATAAGGTAAATCCAACTTGTTGACATATTTTTTGTAAGTGGTTTGTTAAGAGCAACTCGCCCTAAAAATAGAATAAACAGTCCTGAAGTAACTCATTAAAAATTTTTACCAGTGTAATATCAATTCTCCATGAAGATGCTTTGGAGGGAGGGCATAGCGGGAGATAAATATATGCAGCTTCACAAAGAAACGGTGTAGGTGTTCCAACATTTAAAACCAAACGTGCAGTAGTATAATTGAGGCTATTCCGGGGCTTTATGGCGATGAAATTGCTCAAGTATTAGGGCAATATCTGCTGTAGTGTGATTGTGTTTTTGTCCTACTAATGGTATGAGAAATGACGGCTCAATTTGAATACAGCACTCTTGCCGATCCACAGGATATTCAGCAGCTGATATATATCCTTGAGCAGTGTTTCATCACCCCAGTTGGTGGCGAGGAAGCTTATGTTAATCTCATTGGCGTAGAAAATTTCCGTATTATTCGGGGATTTGGGCAATTAGTTGGTGGATTGGCAACTCTGGATATGGGCCAGTGGTGGGGTGGTGTGCGTGTACCAATGACAGGAATCGCCGCAGTGGGTATTGCTCCAGAGTATCGTGGTTCGGGAGCTGCGATCGCTCTCATGCAGCAGACGCTCAAGGAACTTTATGCTAGAGGTATACCGCTCTCTGCTCTTTATCCAGCTGTGCAAACTCTGTATCGAAAAGTCGGGTATGAGCAAGGGGGTAGCTGGTGTAATTGGGAAGTTTCTACTAGGAATATCCAAGTGCGAAAGCAATCCTTACCTTTGCAACCCATAGTGCCAATTAATCATCAAGTCTTTCATGAACTATATCAACAACAGGCGAGACAAACGCATGGATATTTAGACCGACATCCCGCAATCTGGGAGCGCTTAATTCAACCAGATGAGAAGGAAACATTTTACGCATATTTTATCGGTACAAAAGAGAAACCCGAAGGCTATATCCTCTTCAGCCAACATTCAAGAGAGGATGGCGCAATCCTGCGAATCAAAGATTGGGTAATTCTCACAACTGCGGCTGCACAAACATTCTGGTCTTTCCTTGCCAGTCATCGCTCCCAAATTGAACACGTGCGATGGAGGAGTTCTGTAACCGATTCTTTGACATTGCTACTACCAGAGCAAACTGCCAAGCTTAAGAATACGATGCGTTGGATGCTGCGGGTAGTAGATGTAGTTAAGGCGCTGGAGATGCGGGGTTATCCATCGGGAATCGAAACTGAACTGCACTTAGACATTCAAGATAATTTGTTAGATGCAAATAATGGTAAATTCATTCTTTCTGTTGCCAATGGACGCGGTGAAGTTACAAAAGGTGGAAAAGGTGAGTTGCAGTTAGATATCCGAGAATTAGCACCACTATATACAAGTTTGTTCGCTCCCTACCATTTGCAAATAGCCGGAAAACTGTATGGGACAGAAACCGCTATTTCAGCAGCTACGCAAATATTTGCAGGTAGTTCTCCTTGGATGGCTGATTTCTTTTAACGTGAACTGTCAACTAACCTTTCTCTGCGTTAGTTCAAGTCTGTTCCTCTTGAAAGTCGGAGAGGGATTAAAGTCCCCCAAAGGTGAGGTTACAAATAGCTCACAACTCATGTGTATTTATCCTGACTTAATTTTGTTACTTTTCGTCAAAAAGGTAGGAAAAGTGGGATTTTTTGTGGGGTGGACATCTTGTCCGCCCTTGTTTATTATAGGCGGACAAGATGTCCACCCCACAAGATTGGATAATTTATTGATAACCCCTAAATTGGAAACATAATTAATCCTTCGCTCGTCCTTCCGCTAGATTAACAATTTATGTTGTTGTCAACTCACACACAAATTAAACTGTCAGCAATTTACTTTTAATAAGTGATGATGATTTATCGTGCTTATCTAATCCCAAACCTCATCTGGTAAAAATAACTCAACGGGATTTATGACTTTTTCTCCGGAAGTTCAGCACAGTCATCAGAAAACAATCTAAGTAAACCTGATTAGTTGATCCTAACTTGCACACCCACATTCACAAAATGAAATCACATCTACTGGCGATTGGTTTAAGCAGTTTGGTTATAGTTGCAGGACAAGCTAAAGCCTCACAATTACAGTCTTGGTACTATGATTCTAGCCAAAACCAATTAGACCTAACTACCACTTCAGGAATAGAACCAAAAGCCTTTTTATTAGATAATCCTAATCGATTGGTGATTGACTTACCTGGAACTAATTTTAATTCCGATACTGTCAAACGAAGTTTTGGGAAAGCGGTGAAAGAAATTCGCCTCGGCAAACCAGACTCTCAAACCACTCGTTTTGTCGTCGAGTTAGCTCCTGGTTATGATGTAACTTCCCAAAATATATCAATTAAAGGAGATTCTCGTTCTCATTGGAGTTTCAAATTCAATTCATTTAACCGCCAAAATAATCCCATTGTTGGAGAAAATCGAGAAGATATTGCCATCAGATCCACAGATGCATCGACATTTGCTGGAGTTGTAAATCTTGGTCAAGAGATGGCTGGTATTACTTCTCAGATTCGCACTTTGTTGGCAAGTTATAAATCATTGAATCCGGGAATATTTTTCTTAGATTTAGATACAGGAAACTATATAGATATTAATGGCGAAAAAAGATTTGCTGCTGCCAGTACAATCAAATTTCCCTTATTAGTGGCTCTTTTCCAAGAAATAGACGCAGGTAGAATTAAGCTCACCGATAAATTAGTGATGCGGCGCGATTTAAAGGTGGGCGAATCTGGAATTATGCAATACAAACCCATCGGCACTAAATTTAGTGTCCTAGAAACTGCTACCCTGATGATGACAATCAGCGATAATACCGCCACAAATCTAGTTCTCGATCGCTTGGGTGGTGCTGCAAAAGTTAGTCAACGTTTTCGTAGCTGGGGATTGCAAAATACGGCAATGCGGAATCTCCTTCCAGATATCGGTGGCACAAATACAACTAGTTCCAAAGATTTAGTCAGATTGGCGGCCTTAGTTTCTAATAATCGTTTGTTATCCCCAACTAGCCGCAATCAAGTTTTAGGCATTATGCGCCGTGTCAAAACCAATAGTTTACTACCAGCAGGTATCGGTCAAGGAGCGACCATTGCCCACAAAACTGGTACATTGAGATTTATCATTGGTGATGCGGGTATTATTCAAATGCCCAACGGCAAAAGCTATTTAGCAGGTGTTTTGGTGCAAAGACCAAACTACGATCGCAGAGCTGGAGATTTTGTCCGGGAAGTTTCCAGAAGAGTCTATAATTACCTAGACCATACCAAAGTTAGTAATATACAACCAATACTTGGCGATGCCTCCGATGGGCTACGCCTACACACTCGTTAGTCAAGCGATCGTAACTACTAGTCCATCACATCAATGAAGAGTGCTATTAGCGGTAGCGGGGCGTTTAGCCCGTGCTGAGTAGGTTGACATACTCACCGAGAAAGAAGGGTTGGTGATTCTGGAGTAATAAGTAATAAGTAATAAGTAATGAGTAAATACCCATTTCTCATCCACTCTTTACTCATTACTCATTACTCATTTAAAGTCCTGTCACCGATGATAAAAAGCCGTCCTCAAAGGACGGGGCTTCAGACCCAAGTTTTTGGTGAATAAGTTTGTAGTAAGGACTAAAGTCCTTGGTTTGAGGGCTTTAGCCCTCACTACGAACTTGGCAATTGCACCAAATCGCAAAAATAGGGATGTACATTTGTACATCCCTACATATCTATCTGTATTCAGGTATTTCGTCGTGAAATGAGATTAACTGAGGAAATTTGGTGTACCACTATTACCACTCCTACCAACAGCAGGAATTTCCACTGTGTCATCTTTAGCTTTACCAGTGCCGTCATTGACAACGTAATTAGTGTTACCCACATGTCCATTAGGGATAAATAATTGTGGATGGTCAAAGGGCGCTTTATCAAACCGAACTCGGTCATCAGTCAGCGCTTTTAAAAAGGCGACCAATTCCTGTTTTTCTACTGGTGAGAGCTTTAGCGGTGGAAGTAGTCCATAATCACCACCACGATTGTAAAAATCAATCACTTGCTCTAGAGTCGCCTGACCTCCATTGTGGAAGTAGGGAGCAGTTAGTTCCACATTGCGAAGTCCAGGTGCTTTGAAAGCTCCATTTGCAAACACAGGTTCACTGGAATTCAACGGTGGATTAAGGGTTGGGGGATTTTCGCCCAGGAGATTCTTAAATTTACCCAACTGAGCCAATCGTGCTTCTGAAAGCGGATTAGGTTGACCATTATTCTGCAAACCGTCATAACCACCCAAACTGGGGTCTTCTGTGGCAGGTCTGACACCGATATTGAAGAAACCAGTGTCTTCAGGGAATTTGGGGCCGAACGGCGCACGTTTGATTCGTCCCTCTTTAGCCACGTTGCTGACTGAAGCAGCTGTTAATTCTAATCCACTGTGGCAAGCAATACACAGAGCTTTGCCCTCAAACAGTCCTTTGCCTCGTTGCTGCTGCGCGGTTAAGGCGTTGGTGTTTCCTTCCAAGTAGCGATCGTAGGGCGTATCATAGGAAATGAGTGTAGACTCGTACAACTGAACTGCCAGCCCAAAGAATAGCGAAAAGTTGTACTCTAGCAATGTGTACTCATTAGTCTTCAAAGAGCGATCGGGCCTCTTGATAATAGTCCGTTTACCGTCAGAGTCAACTTGGATGAGTCGATTAGAATTCCACCACTCCGGCTTGAAAGCCTCTTGAATCATCTGAGTGTAGGTTTTATCTTTAAGTCCAGGTTGAGGCGATCTACTATCTTTACCTAAAACGCTGTCTTGTGGATGCACAATCTGCTTACCTAGCGGTCTCAGAGCTAATAACTTTTTCGCAAGTTTTCGGGGGAGCTTTTTACCCTTATCAATCCTCAGAGGTGTTATGTCAATTTTCCCGAATTGATTAACCCCCCCGAACTTATCACCAATTTCTTCAAAAGTGCGACCATCTGCGGATGACTCAAAGGAACTGAGTGGCGGCCCGACAGCTTGAGATGCCAAAGACGAGTTCTTTAAGCTGACTTTTACAAATTCTACCCTAATTGGGTTTATAGCCTTGACGACAGCGGCGTTAGGATCTCTTAAACCGAAGGGATTTACCCCATTAAAGATATCTTGTGCCCTTCCATCCCAAAAGTTGCGGAAGTTGAATGCGGCATTAATCACGGTTGGCGTGTTACGCGGCTCGACGCGCCGCACATTGATACCTTTTACGTTAAACACCGAATCTGGCTCGGTTGTAACTTTGTCTTCTGCATTTCCAGGTGTGACATCCACAAACTTCGTATAGAAGATCCCCTGAGAAGAACTGATATCGTTACGGTCAGATACAACAGTCTTAGGATCGTTTGGGTTTGACAGCTTGTGGAAAGGAAAATCTTCTGGTTTGAGTTGATAGTTTGGTAGTCCGCCGACATTGAAAACTGAATCTGGATTCTCTGTACCATTGGCGTTGACCCGCAAAAGCCCAGGAGCAATCTGATTTTTGGATCTATTGTCGGCTCCAGCATGGAAGTGACAACTAGCACAGGAGGTCTTTCCATCGCTCCCAACCTGCATATCCCAAAAAAGAGTCTTTCCTAACTTGATTGCAGCTGTTTTGTCTTTTACGAAGTCTCCAAGATTGTCAGGTTCTGGAACCGATACACTCTTGAGCGAAACTGGAGGTGGCCCTGTAACCTTTGCTGATACAGTATTTCCAGCTATTACTGCTGCCAGAATAATGGCAGCAATTGTTGTAGTTCTTGAAAATTTCGATCTCAAGTAATTAGGTTTGCCATATCTAAATTTCCACTCTTGCCGCTTTATTTTTGTCACCAAAGATTTGAGCAAAAATCGACCTCTTGAGGTCAGCAATAAGTAACTTGATAAGGCAGTCGTAAAGATTACTAAGCTGATTATGGGTATAATCCCCATAGTTGTATTATAAAGTAACACCGAGATAAAGTATACATTTACAAGGCAGTTTTAAATTTAAGATTCATGTAAAGTGAACACACAAATTACGAATTTTATGTGAACAGAAAAAATACCCTCTTCGGGCTACGAATCGTAAATTGAATTTGATAAATTCGTTATTCTATATTGAATTTGCATTAACTAAACTATTAAATATATTTTATCGATAAGAGTTTGATAAAATGTTTAGATATTTAAATTAGATATAACTTACTTATCAGTCCTACTTTTTGGATATTTTAATGTTACTACATCAAAGTTCTGGTCGGTGGCGCTTAGGGCTAACATTATCACTATTGACAGTCTTGTTATGGGGAATTTTACCTATTGCCCTTGCAGTAATTCTACAAGTACTTGATGTCTATACCGTTATTTGGTTTCGTTTTTTAGTATCATTTGTATTGCTTGCTGTGTATTTAGGGATACGCGGCAAATTACCAAAACTAGAACAATTGCGCTCTGCTTCTGGAAAATTATTAGCGATCGCAACAATATTTTTAGGGATTAATTACTTTTCATTTACCCAAGGTTTAGCATTAACATCGCCTGCTAACGCTGAAGTTCTCATTCAATTATCTAGCCTTTTATTAGGTTTTGGCGGGTTAGTAATTTTTAAAGAACGTTATCGGCTATCTCAATGGATTGGCGTTAGTGTGATGATTTGTGGTTATCTTTTATTTTTTCGCGAACAACTAACGAATTTAATTACAGCACATGGCACATATATACTAGGTAGTGTTTTAATTGCGCTAGGAGCAATGGCTTGGGCTATTTATGCTTTGGCACAAAAGCAGTTATTACAATCTTTATCTTCCAGCAGCATCATGTTGATTATTTATGGAGGCTGTGCTTTATTATTCACTCCTCTAGCTAAAGTTAAATCACTTTTTATACTTAATAGTTTCCATTTGGGAATGTTGGTTTTTTGTGCCTTGAATACTTTAATCGCTTACGGTGCTTTTTCTGAATCATTACAACATTGGGAAGCATCACGAGTAAGTGCAGTAATAGCTTTAGCTCCCATTGTGACATTAATAGCAGTCACGGTTGTATCAGTGATTGCACCTGATTGGATACCACCAGAACACTTCACCCTCATAGCAATATTTGGAGCGGGTTTAGTAGTTACAGGTTCAGTAGCGATCGCTTTGGGAAAAGCTAATTAATTGCAATGTTTTTCAGGATTTTTACTGGCTTTTTCAGCTAGTGATTTTGTGCAATATTCAAAGCTACAACATAAATACTGAGGCAGACTATTTTTTATTTGTTATGATTTAATAGTGAAGGCAAACTACTGAAGTCAGATGGATACTGTAGCAATCTGCGTGACTTTGTAGGATTTGATTGTTGACTTTATAGCCGAAATATCATTGGAAAAGAATTCAAAAATCAGAATTCAGGAGTCAGAATAAATTACTAGGTAATTGGGAATCACTACTTTATTTGACTACTAAATCTCAGATTTGGTGGAAATTTTAAACCCATTTATACCCATTATTTTGAGCAAGCTACATTTGCAAGTCATACATTAATTCATCGTGAATTATAACTACTGACTCCTAAATTCTGTTTTGATAAAATTGAGGCTAGTAACTTTAAGTAAACCAAGCAGGGCGCCCGAATAACTACCAAAGCCAACACCTGATAAAACCAGACCACCGAAATAGTTGAGCGATGAATAGTTTGTTTGGTAATTGGGCCAGCACCCTCAGAAAAAATTCTTTATTGCTGGTTCTTTCAATGGTGCTGCCAACATTTGGAATTAGTAATTCTGTCTTGGCAGCAGAGCGGATTTATGCATCTTATTCAGCTTTGGAGCTTTCCATTTCAGTCAAAACTTTAGAGAACTACGCCAAAACAGGTGTAATTAACGAAGACTTAGCAGCCTATCAGCAATATCTGCCTCTAGAACAGCTTCAAGAATTGCGGCGGATTTTGCTTAATCGTGTGAAAGTTAGTCCAGTAGTAGTTTCGCAACTTCTCTACACACCACAAGGAGAATTTTTACTGCGTCGGTTGGCACAAGTCATTAAAAGCAGTCAACCAGGATTTGGTAATTTGCGTTCGGCGCTAATTTTAGCCTCTGCTGAATCGGGAGGCTTGACACTTTTGAATGTGTTGCGTAAATATCCCAAAAGTAGCATTCACCTTGATGTCGCAGAGACTTTGGAAATAGCTACGGAATTGGAGAAACTTGTTAATCAAACCCATAGTGCGATCGCAGCTGTTTCCGAAAAGTCTAAAATAGAAGCTGAGAGCATTTCTCAACCAAATTTCTCGCAATTGCCCGATTTAAAGGTTCCGGGAAAATTTAACTCGCAAAAATACATCCTGAAGTTTTTCGACTCAACCCGCAATCGGCTTTTATTGACTGATGTTTACATTCCCAATGTCCAGAAGACTGCACCGATAATTGTCATTTCTCACGGCTTGGGTTTAGACAGCAGTAACTTTCAATATTTAGCCACTCATCTAGCTTCTTACGGATTTGCTGTCGTTGTTCCCAATCACCCTGGTAGTGATGCGAAACAATTGCGTTCTCTGCTAAATGGACGCGCTATTGAAGTAGCAGAACCAAGTGAATTTCAAGACCGACCAATGGACATAACATATATACTGAATCAATTGCAAAAAGGTAATCAATCTGATTCACGATTTAAAGGTCGCTTAAATCTGCAACAAGTCGGAGTATTTGGCCAATCTTTGGGAGGCTACACAGCTTTGGCCCTAGCAGGCGCTAAAATCAACTTTGAGCAGCTAAAACAAGACTGTCAACCAGCAGCACTACAAAATACCTGGAATATGTCTTTACTGCTCCAGTGTCGCGCTTTAGAATTGAGCATTAGTAAGTCTGGCAAAGATTATAACCTGCGGGATGAGAGAGTAAAAGCTGCGATCGCAGTTAATCCCATTACTAGTTCGATTTTCGGCAAAGCTGGCTTAAGTCAAATTAAAACTCCAGTGATGATTGTCAGCAGTAGTGATGATACAGTTGCACCAGCTTTATCCGAGCAAATTTTACCTTTCTCCTGGTTGGCAAATTCCCAAAAGTATCTCGTCATGCTTGTTGGTGGCACACACTTCTCCACCATTGGCAATGCAAACCCTGCAAATCAACAAGTAGCATTACCTGCTGATATGATTGGCGATGCTTCTCAAGCACGTCGTTACATGAATGTTTTAAGTTTACCTTTTTTCCAAACATACATTGCAGGCAAGCCGCAATACACACCATATCTGAACGCTGCTTACACTCAAAGCATTTCTAGTAAGTCTCTTGGTTTGAGTCTCGTCAAGTCATTGAATACAACCGAATTAGCACAATTATTGGATATAAAAGGAGGCAAACTCGTAAAAAAAAAGTTCCCAACACCATAGTCAGCTTCGGATTTTGGATGTTGGATATTGGTGTTGCATTGCTGCATGTAATGATTTTTATTTGATTTGTACAGACGTATTTGAGTGGGAACCGCTATAAGGCTTCCATAACGTACCGAAAACCATCTTCTAATTATTCTCCGGCCAGTTCCCGCGCAATATCCATGTTTGCTGCCAGTACACGCACGATTTCAACGGGGTTTTCACCTCTGTATATCAGGAAATATCGGGGCTGCACCAACCAGAAACGGACGGGAAGCGGAGTCAAGTCGTAACGGTACTGTCCGATTCTGGGGTTGTCTGTCAGTAATTCACAGGCACAAAGTAGCTTATCCAGCACCTGTTCGGCAGCATCAGAATTATCTCGCGCAATATAGGCATAAATTCTCGCGAGGTCGTTTTCTGCTTGCGGGGAGAGAATATAAAGTTTTGGGTTCGTCACAAAGATTTTTTGATCAATTGTTGTGCCTTGTTGCGGATGCGGTCTCGCGCACCTTCTTTGGGAAGACCTTGTGCATTATCAAGCTCCGAAAGACCGATAGCAATTTGCTCATTGAGCCACAATTTATATTCCTCGGAATGGTCGTTAAAGCGTTTCAAAAGACGCAACCCCTCCCGAATCACCTCGCTTTGAGAATGGTACAAGCCGGACTCAACCTGCATTTGGACGAAGGCTTCCAACTCAGGAGTAAGGGAAATATTCATATATTTATCTCTTTATAACAAGAATAGACATTATAATAACAGTTTTTGTTATTGCTTGCTAGTGAAAACTTTCACAAAGAGCTGCGCCTATTACTGTAAAACCGTAATAGGCGCAGATGATATGCGATCGCACTCACAACTTCTCAGCATATAATTTAAAGAAATATGACATTTAATTACGCTATTGTAAAAACCAGCTTTACATAAGTTCAGTTATGAGCCAGCCGGAATATACTACAGCCCAAGCTACTGCCCTGACTAACCACGATCGCAAACCTATTCACATACCTGGCTCTATTCAACCTCATGGCATTCTCCTGGCACTCAGTAATCAGCTAGAGATACTGCAAGTTAGCAATAATACCCAAGTGTATTTGTGCAAAGCTCCAGAAGATTTGCTCGGTAAACCTTTGAGCTATTTACTTGAACCTCAGACAGTGGAAATTGTCAAGCAGTGCTTAGTAAAAAAGGTTGGCAGCGCTAATGCGTTTAAAGTATTAATAAATACTTTATATGGAGAAATATACTTTGATGCGATCGCTCATCGTACAGAAGAAGCTGTGATTCTGGAGCTAGAACCAACTGACTCGGAATTTGAGGTGAGTTTCTTAAACTTTCATAGTTTTGCGAGTGAAGCGATCGCTAAAATGCAAAGCATATCGAATCTGGTAGAATTTTTGCATTTAGTGGCTGAAGAAGTCCAAAAAATCATCGGTTTCGATCGGGTGATGGTCTATCAATTTGACGAATCAGAAGCGGGTTCTGTTGTTGCAGAAGTTAAACGAGAAGATTTATCACCTTATTTAGGACTCCACTATCCAGCTACAGATATTCCAGCACAGGCTAGGGAGTTATACACGCGTTGCTTTCTGAGATTTCTCCCCGATTTGACTGCCGAACCTGTCAAACTAGTTCCAACGGAAAATCCGACAACACATCAGCATCTTGACTTAAGCTACTGTCTGCTACGGAGTTTTGATTGGTGTTGTACTGAGTATCATCAAAATATGGGAGTGAAGGCTCTTTTGGTGATTTCAATTATTCAAGAACAAAAGCTTTGGGGATTAATATCCTGCCACCATCAAACACCAAAGTATATTTCTTACGAAGTCCGCAAGATGTGCGAATTTTTGGCACAGATTGCGTCTTCAGAGTTAGCACGCAAAATCAGTTACTCGGAATGGGATTATAAAGTAAAACTCAAATCGTTACAGTCTGAGTTTCTAGAATCTATTTCCCAAGCAGACAATTTTATCGATGCCCTAATTAAACCGGAAATCCGCTTGCTCGATCTTGTTAGTGCTTCAGGAGCAGCGGTTTGTCTGGATAATGAAATTACCCTTGTGGGAGCAACACCGAATATTAATGAAGTTCAGGCACTCATTGAATGGGCAGATACCCAAGTTAGTGATAACCTATTTTCTACTGATTCCCTGCCGAAGGTTTACCAAGAGGCGCTGATATTTAAAGATACTGCTAGTGGCTTGTTGCTACTGCGGATTTCTAAAATTCGGCGCTATTACATCCTTTGGTTTCGCCCGGAAGTTATCCAAACGGTACACTGGGCAGGAAATCCACAGGAATCCATGCAAGCACAGCCAGATGGTAGCTATACCCTGTCTCCCCGAAAATCCTTTGAACAATGGCAAGAAACGGTTAGATTAACTTCTCTACCTTGGAAACCTTGCGAACTTGACAGTGCGATCGCTCTGAATAATGCGATCGTTGGTATTGTACTCTCGAAGGCGGATGAATTAGCTAAAATCAACCTGGAGTTAGAGCGCAGCAACCAAGAACTAGCATCCTTTGCCTACGCCGCTTCCCACGACCTCAAGGAACCTTTGCGAGGCATTTATAACTTCTCAACAGTGCTGTTAGAAGACTATGCCCAAGTATTAGATGATGAGGGAATTGAGTGCTTGCAAACAGTAGTATCCTTGTCTGTACGCATGGAAACTCTGATTAATGCTCTGCTGCGGTTATCGCAGTTAGGACAAGCACAACTGCGTTTGCAAGCAACTGACCTCAACGAATTGCTCAATCAAGTAATTGACGTTTTTCGTGCTAGTCGCCAAGACTCTGGGCTTGTGGATATCCGCATTCCTCGGCCTTTACCAACAGTTTTGTGCGATCGAGTGCTGGTTAATGAAGTCTTCAGTAATCTGCTTGGTAATGCGTTCAAATATAACGATAAAGCAGAGCAATGGGTTGAGATTGGCTACTTTTCTCAAGAAGAGGTAGAGGGGCAGGGGAGCAGAGGGGCAGGGGAGCAGAGGGGCAGGGGAGCAGGGGAGCAGGGGAGCAGGGGAGTAACTCATACCCAATGCCCCATGCCCCATGTCCCATGCCCAATATTTTATATCCGAGATAACGGTATTGGAATTCCACAGCATCATCTAGAAACTATCTTTAGATTATTTAAGCGGCTCCATTCTCAGGAAAAGTACGGTGGAGGAGCAGGTGCGGGACTAGCTATTGTTAAGAAGATTGTTGAGCTTCATAACGGTCAAATTTGGGTTGAATCTACCGTAGGTGTTGGCTCGATGTTCTATTTTACGTTGGAATAGTTTAAGATAATGACTAAATATGTATTTTTGTTAAGCTCTTTTAAGACCACGAATGACAAAAAAACTTCATGAACCGCTGCTCGTTGTTGAGGACAGCAATGAAGATTTTCGGATGCTGCAACGTCTGATGCGGCGTATGTCCGTCCAGAATCCCATACACCGTTGTACTAATGGAGATGAGGTTTTAGAGTTTCTCTATCAACTGGGGAACGATGCCTACACTAAAGGCGAAGACCTACCTAACCCAAAAGTAGTATTACGACCCTCTGTAATCTTGCTCGATCTCAATTTGCCAGGTATTGATGGGCGTGACATTTTAGATCGGCTCAAGCAAGACAAGACTTTCAAGGGAATCCCCATCGTTGTTTTTACCACATCATCTAACCCCAAGGATATTGAATTGTGCTACCAGAAGGGCGCCAATGGATATCTGGTAAAACCGATGGATGCTCTGGAACTAAAAAAGACGATTCAGGCATTTGTAGACTACTGGCTTGAAGCCAATACACCGCCTGTGTTGGATTAAGTTGTTTATTTTTTGTTGATGTAGCAGTCGGGGAAAAACGATCATAAAAGAGACGGCTCAGAGGACACAAAGACATTTTCCTCTTTGAGTCACTGTGTCTGTTTGTCTCTGTTAGATTTCTTTTCCCCATTTTCCTGTTTTTGACTATTTGGTGTTTCTTTAGGATTACTAAAGAATTTAGATTTTATTTACACTTATTTTATATTATTTTTAGAATTATGCAAGAAAACACAATCTGGATAAAAGGGATCTATATGGCTCCCTGATCGTCATAACCTTATGTTGGACATACGGACGCTACTTATCATCGATGATTGTGCCGCAGATCGGAAAATCTATCGTCGATATCTTTTGAAAGATCCGCACCAGTCCTACCAGATTTTGGAGGCAGATTGCGCAGAAGAAGGACTTGCTTTGTGCCAAAAAGTACGCTGCGATGTCATTTTGCTGGATTTTTGCCTACCTGATATGAGTGGGTTAGAACTTTTCGATCGCATCCAGCAGGAGATATTTAAGACTTCTGTCCCCGTGATTATGTTAACAGGGCGCGGTGATGAAGAAATCGCTGTACAGGTAATGAAGCGGGGTGCTTTGGATTATTTAGTCAAGCACCATCTAACACAGGATGTGCTGCAACTAGCAGTCCGCAACGCCATCAAGCAGTCGTGCTTGCAAGCCCAACTGCTCAAAACTCAAGAGAGACAACGCCTAATTGCCACAACTGCTTTACGAATTCGCCAGTCTCTTAATCTAGAGCAAATTTTGAATACGGCTGTAGCTGAGGTACAGCAACTTTTGAAGTGCGATCGCGTGATGGTGTATCAGTTTTACCCAGATACAGATGGTAAGATAGTCGCCTCATCAGTTGAGTCATACCGCACTGTAGCATTGTGCGATCGCGTTGGCGCTGGGACTGGGGAGCAGGGGAGCAGCACTTCTCTACGAGAGGCTGCGCCAACGACTACGCCCTTCGACGCCGCTCAGGCTAAACTCAGTGACAGAGGAGCAGAGGAGCAGAGGAGCAGGGAAGAAGTTGCAGTAGGTTTTTCTCCTCTGCCCCTCCGCCCCTGTGCCTCTCTGCCTCTTGTGCCCAATTCCGAATCCGCAATCCCTTATATCTATGAGCTTGGCTTGTGTAATTGTGTCAGTCTAAAAGAGCAATTTAATACTAAGGCAAATCTGGTAGTTCCGATTAATCTAAGCAACAATGGGAACCCAACCCCCAAGCTTTGGGGTTTATTGATTGCTCACCATAATTCCGGGGAGCGACACTGGCAAACTGATGATGCAGAAATGCTCAATGAAGTATCAGTACAATTAGCCATCGCTATTCAACAGGCGGAATTGTTAGCCCAAACTCAAGCAGCCCTTGCCAAAGAAAAGCAACTCAATGTATTTAAATCCCAAATAATTACAACGGTTTCCCATGAGTATCGAACGCCGCTAACTTCAATTCTGGCTGCGGCATCAACTTTGGTAAAACATAGCCAGCAACTAGATGAGTCTAAACAAGAGCGATTCTTGGGAATCATTGAACAGAAAGCCAGGTATATGTCCAAACTTGTGGATAATATGCTTCTGGTTAACCAACTCGAACTGGAAAAACCCAAGTTTCAACCAATCTCAGTCGATTTACTACAATTTTTTTCTGATCTTTTAGAACAAGAGCGAGAAACAGTAGGCGATCGCCACGAATTGATTTTTAAAATTACTGGTAATCATCATGGATTTTGGGGCGATCGCGGACTTTTGCAACAAATTTTTATTAACTTAATGTCTAATGCAATTAAGTACTCTCCAGAAGGAGGTAGTGTAGAATTCCATCTGATCGGCAAAGAATCAGAAGCAATTTTTTACATCAAAGATTGGGGAATTGGCATCCCGATGGCAGATCAAGAAAATTTGTTTCAATCCTTCAGTCGTGGAAGTAACGTTGACACAATTCCTGGTACAGGCTTAGGGCTAGCGATCGCTAAAGCTTGTGTCGAGTTACATAGTGGCAATATTACTTTGTCAAGTGAAGTGGGGCAAGGAACTAAAGTTACAGTTAGCTTACCGAAGATATGCCCAACTGGTCAACTATCCCCATCATCCACTTGATTTAGATAATTTTAAAAAGCATATTGTAATTATTGCTTTTGAATTTCTATCTTACTAATTAACCATTCTTTGATTGTTTTCCCGCAAGGCTCAGAACTTTGGCAATCACTGACGTTCTCTAGAGAATAAGACATTTTTACTTTTTTGTTGACGTATTTCTCTGGTTCGCAAACCTCAAAGACTGCACCGACACCTTCATATACTTTGCCCTTTTCATCGACAATAGTAACGTAGCATTTTAAGTCTCCGTTTTGCATATCTTTGATAATACCAGAAGTTGGATTATTGTTTTTAATTTCCTTGGATTGATTGTTTTTAGGAGATGTTTTTTCAGATGATGCTGACTTAATAGTTTTTTTGCTGTTATCTAGTTTTACTTGATTTGCAGAAATAGATTCAGAATTAACTTGCGTAGCTTTTGCAGTATTTGCTGGATTAACTTTATTCTGTTGAGAAGCACTATTGCCTGAGTCGCTACAACTCACAATCAACATAGAGCAAAAAAACAATGTAGTAGTGAAGATTGATTTTTTCATTTGATTTATGTTAGTAAAAACTATTGATAGTTGTTTGGCTAAAAGCACTACAAGTAAAATCTTTGATTGACAATAAAAACTTTCATGAAGTTTTCTATAAGATTTCTTGATTATTACAATTTTATGTATCGGAAGTTATAAATGACATCGTGATATTTGCGGAGAATACTCGGCGTTATCCGCACTTTTTGGATATTATTCGGTAAAGTTCTTAGAGAATGTCTTGATACTGATAAATAATGCTTAATTGAAGAAGAATTCAAAATTCAGAATCAAGACGCTCTCTACGACTTATTATCCGCTTTTTCAGTCAGAATTAATTCTGACTCCTGAATTCTGACTCCTGAATTCTGTTTCGATAAACTTTGATTGCTAAATATTAATGTTTTGAGCATTAAATAAGTATTTAATAGAGTTTAAAAGCTGTAAGTATTGATTTTGTGTTATTTCAAGGTTTTCTCAACTTAAACAAACCATTTGACTGGACTTCCCACGACTGCGTAGCGCGGGTGCGAAAATTGTTGCGCCTCAAACGTGTAGGACACGCGGGAACCTTAGATCCAGCAGCAACAGGGGTTTTACCGATCGCACTTGGTAAAGCCACAAGATTATTGCAATATCTGCCAGAAAACAAAGCTTATAAGGCTACGATTCGTCTGGGTGTGCGGACTACAACCGATGATTTACAAGGTGAAATCATTAGTTCTCAAGCTTGTGCTGGATTGAGTTTAGCAGAGGTGAAAACTGCACTAACACAATTTGAAGGCAAGATTGAGCAAATCCCACCGAATTATAGTGCAATTCAAGTGGATGGGAAACGTCTCTACGACTTAGCCCGCCAAGGAAAAATGGTGGAAGTCCCAGTGCGGACAGTGGAAATTTTTCAGATAGATATTTTGGATTGGAGAGAAGGAGATTTTCCCGAATTGGATGTGGCGATCGCCTGTGGATCTGGTACATATATTAGAGCGATCGCTCGTGACTTAGGTGCAATCTTAGAAACTGGTGGTACTTTGGCGGCTTTGATCCGTACCCAAAGCAGTGGTTTCGATTTAACAGATAGTCTCACTTTTACCGACTTAGAAGCTAAATTGCAAGGCGGGACATTTCAACCTCTCGCCCCTGATGCAGCCTTACAACATTTGTTGTCTGTGACTTTACCAGCAACATCTGCTCAAAAATGGTGCCAAGGTCAGCGAGTTTCTCTAAACTCTGATATTACTGGGATAGTGCGAGTTTATGAAGAAGAGACTCGCTTTTTAGGTGTTGGACAATTACAAGATGAAGTGTTGATTCCGCAAATGGTTTTTGAACCGATTTCTTGAAGGAGAATTCAGGAGTGGAGGCGGAGTGTCTGCGGCTCCGGTAAGAATCAAGATGTTCACTACAAGACGCTCTGTATAGCTTGCTTTATTCGCTGCAAGGGTACGCTGACTTGCATTGGTGTCAACTTAAGCTGAAAGCCTTTGCAAATCTCGTTTCCAGCCTCTGGGCTGGAAATGCTGCTCTTGGCGCTCTGCCGCCAGCAAGGGAGGCGGAGCCTCTAGAACGGCATTCCCAGTCTCCGACTGGGAACGAGACACAATTCAATTCTGAATTCTGGCTCCTGACTCCTGAATTCTTTCTTGTTAAACCAAATAACTCGTATTAGGTACGATCGCAAAAAAGGCATACTCATACCAAGCAGTCCAGATGAAACTGCGAATCCATCGCTGACGCTTGTCGGGACTCAATTCATATTCAAACGCCCCACGAGATACATCAATGGAAGATAGATGAGAGTTGCAACCACAGCCATGCTGATAAGTAAAACCATATTTAGAAGCAATACTTTGCACCTTCATTTGAATAGCAAATACCTTACCTGCATGGAGTATGGCATCCCAAGCACGTTTGTGTTCGATATCGCGCTGATCGAATCGCAAAGCACGTTCTTCAAAAACATGATCGCGGTAAATTGGTGCTAAATGCACGTGATAAAAGCTAGCAGGTAGTTCATAACCAAATTCATTGAACAAATCTATGCCAATACGAGCCACTTTTATTTCATCAGCGTAATCGATTCCTTTGGACTCCACATCGCGGAGAATTTCTGCAAAGTTCGGATAGTTGTGTTTGAGAAAGTCTTGTCCAAAAAACTCTAAGGTTTCCCATGCCAGTTGTGCAAATAACTGAGAAAATGATGGTATTAGGTGAGCTAGTTGGGGGCGATCGCTAAATAAGTCAACATCACCACGTTCTAATTTATACAGGAACAATTGCGCCATCTCAACATAGCTTTGGGGTTGGGAAAGTCCGACACTCGTGGCTCCTCTAGCAATGTCTTGCCATATAGAAGGTAGTTGAGAAACATGAACCGCATTTTCTCCAGCAATGACTGCAACAGGAGGACATTCGAGAAGTTGCATCGACAATCTCCTTTAATACTTTAATGTGTAATTTACCTTAAACGCTCGCTAAATCTATCTTCTGAACACAATAAAAAATGTTTGACAGACTGTCTTTTGACAAGGAGCGCAATTTTCTTCATAATTTTCGAGGTATTGGCTATTAGTTATTTTAGGATAATTCATAATTCATAATTTAATTACCCATTCAAAGCATTCTCTTCAGGCACCTGCTATTTTTCTATATATTTTCTCACCCTTGATTAACTCTTCATAGTACGGCTCGTAAGAGGTAAATCTGATAGATTCTTGTTTTCCTAAACCCAAAATGCCAAAGGTGCAAAGGCTATTATAAAAAAGTTCGTGTACTCGCTTCTGAAGTACCTGATTAAAATATATGAGGACATTACGACAAAGAATCACATTAAACTCATTAAAAGAACTATCAGTTGCTAAATTATGCTGGGCAAAAACAATATTTTCTCTTAGAGATGAGCGGAAAATAGCATTGTCATAAGCTGCTGTATAATATTCTGAGAAAGATTTCTTGCCACCTGCTTTCAGATAAAGGTGAGTATATTCCTGCATCATTTTTAGCGAGAAAATCCCACTTTTGGCATTTTGTAATACCTTCTCGTTCGTATCAGTGGCATATATGCGACAACGGTGATAAAGTCCTTCTTCTTGCAATAAAATTGCCATTGAATATACTTCTTCACCAGTTGAACATCCAGCGTGCCAGATGCGAATAAATGGATAGGTTTGTAAGAAAGGAATAACCTGATTTCTGAAGGTGTTATAAAAGCTGGGATCGCGAAACATTGATGTTACATTCACCGTCAGAGCCAGCAAAAATCTTTCTAAATAGGCGCGGTTGTGGAGTAAACGCTCTTGCAATGCAGAAACATTTGCTACACCTTCTAATTGCATAAAGCCCTGAATACGGCGCTTGAGCGAGGAAAGAGCATAATTGCGAAAGTCATAACCGTAGTATTGATACACACCTTCCAAGAGCAAGTGTATTTCTATGTCCTCCAATATTGGTTTGGGTAGAGGCATAATATTCATCATTCATAATTCATCATTCATCAGTTTCAGTTTACCAAGTGGCCCTTACTACTAAAACAGCGATCGCAATTATTGAAATTCCAGCTAGCCATCTTACCTGAGAGCGCAGATTTTTAATCTCTTGGCTCAGACTTTCTCTTTGTGGTATGGAATATGGTTCCAGTTGTACAACTTCAATAGCTACTTGTTCGGGTGTCTTTTGGGGATTTTCAAAAGAGACTTGCGTGTGTAGCCAATTAGTAATCAGTTGGGGACAGTTCTTTTTAAACCAATTTAAAGCTAAGGTTCTAAAAACTGGTTTAGACATTCGGGCAATTAATTTCATCACCCTGTTTAAGGGTTTCAGGCGAAGCTTTTGATTAATCAAATTAACTGAACCAACATCATAAAGACAATCCAAAATTAATTTTACAGTGGCTTCTTCACTGTTAATCAAGTTTTGCAGTAAAAGCAGAACATCACGCATACGCTCTGCTTCCATATACTTTTCTGCCAAGTTTTCTGGAGGACTTACTGAAGGATTTACAGTTGGATTTAGAGTGTTTTGTCTTACTATCGTCATATTGGTAACATAGCAGCCATAATAATGTCAGTACACCTATCTATCGAGAGAAAGATTTTTTATCTAGAGAGAGAACCTAAAAGCCAAAATTTATTCCTGAGAAACATGACTATATCGTGTTTATAAAAAATCTATTTGTCTAGGTTTGATAAATTTTTTATCTGCTTCTGGATCAATAAAATTTTTATTTAGATGCTAACACCTCAATTTGCAAAATTACCCGTTCTAATTCCTCAATGATTACAGTGCTTTCAATCTTTTTAAAAGCCTCTAAAAGCGCCCGATAATACCAAAGAGTACCTTCTTTACGCCCATGAAAACGTTCCCAAAGTGATTCGCCCAAAATGCGATAATCTTTGAGAATAGACTGGGCGTTGTAAAGTTTATCCGCTGATGACACAAGCAGAACTGATGGGGAAGCAGTAGCAATATGAGCAATGTATGCCTCCTTACGCTGTCGCCAAGGGGGTTTTGGAGTTGTATCAGCGTCAGTACAACCATCTACAATTGCCGTTACATTGTCACCAAAGCGACGACGAATTTCTTCTCGTGTTGCAGCGCCACCTTGGTCTTCGATCGCATCGTGTAAGAGAGCTGCGATCGCTTCATCCTCATTTGCCCCGTATTCTAAAGCAATACTGGTGACACCTAATAAATGGGCAACATAAGGGATGCCTGAACCTTTACGAACTTGGTTAGCGTGTAGTTGGGTGGCGTAGGTAAGGGCTGCCGTAAAACGTTCTGAGAGCATTGTATAAAAAAATTCCAGCAGTCAGAAGAACTTAACCGAAATATTGGGTTTGTGTCAATTTTATAACAAATCGCTCCAAGTGCAGAGGTAATAAAGGATAAAAAGAGTACTAAGGGAAAATTGAAGTTTGAAATTAGATAGATAACATTTAAATCTATATTCCATCGCCAGATAGATAAAAGTCTGCTGTTAGTTTATTAGATTTACTCAAAGATGCGCTTTTCAAACTAAGACTAAAAGTTAACTTACATAATGTTCAGACAATCCTGGATTAGAAAAACAGATTTTCGATGATCAGGTGATGGAAAAGTAGCGCTAAATTCCAGCAGAAAATTAGTCAAGTCAACCCACTAAAACTAGAAGTAGGCAAACTATCCTACAAGCTGAAGCTAATGTTAAAAAAATTTCTTCAGCCGAAAAATGTAAAGTTCATAAATTCAGGATACTAATAATGGAAACTACAGAAACAACACAAACAGGTTCAACACCTTTTCCAAATATTCCACCAGTTATTGAAAGTAACGATAGTGAGTATCGTGATACTGGTGTACCCAGTACAGTTGCGATCGCCGGACATCCCCTACACCCCTTGAGTGTGATCTTTCCCATAGCATTTTTAGCTGCTGCTTTGGGAAGTGACATTGGTTATTGGTTAACTGGCGATTTCTTTTGGGCTAGGGCTTCGCTATGGTTAATCGGACTTGGATTAGGTGGAGGCATCCTTGCATCTGCGATCGGTCTTAGCGACTTTGTGAAAATTGAACGCGTCCGCAAGCGCACCGCCGGTTGGACACATCTAATACTTAACGTTTCTATACTAGTTTTATCACTCGTCAACTTTCTCCTACGTTTGGGTGACGCTGAATCCCGAATCTTACCTTGGGGACTGTTAATCTCGCTTGTTGTCGGTACGCTAACCAGTGCTTCTGGTTGGTTTGGTGCTGAACTCTCCTATCGCCACAAAATTGGTGTAGTGGGTGGAGGTAGCAGAAGATACCCTTAAAGGAGGCAGAAGATAGAAAAAACGCAGCAATTAACAAGATAGTTACTTGGAGCTAGAAACCCAGTGACAGATTATTATTTACAGCTTCCGCTAAGAATATTTAGCAGTTATCGTTTGTATTTGATACAGTTTTGATACATCTTGTGGGGTGGATATAAGTCCGAGCTAAGGTTTTAAAAAATCCAAATCCGGGAAGATATTTCCCTTACCCAGCAAGGCTTTTAAACCCATCTCACAAGAAAAAATATTGCTTATTTAATTAATAACTGTATACTTTATCTATGTAGTAAAAAGAATACATCCTGTTAAATACCAACTATTTATATACACAAACTTTTAAAAATTGCAATTATACAAAAGGGTGAAATTGCAATTTTAAATTTCATACTAAATTAAGTTTAGAAAAGTGCGCGATCGCTAATTTTCAGACTTTAAAGTGTTTTAATAAAGTTATTACCGAAAGTCTAGAGAAGCAAAAACATGGAAGGTTTCAGGAAACTATCCTCAATAGCAGTTTTGCTATTTGCCTTTGTGTCTCCGCCCTCATTAGCTGAAGCGAAAGATATTTCTCTAAGTAATACTCTGAATGAACAGAGCGTTGCGCCAGATACTAACCTGGTTGGAAATAAAACCGGAGAGCTTTTGATTGCTCAACGGCGGTCAGGACGATACCAGAGAATCCGACGACGGCAGATAATCCGACGACGGCAGCCCTACGGACGATACCAGAGAATCCAACGACGGCAGCCTTATAGACGATACCAGATTATCGAACGACGGCAGCCTTATGGACGATACCAGATTATCGAACGACGGCAGCCTTATGGACAACGCCAGATTATCGAACGACGGCAGCCTTATGGACAACGCCAGATTATCCGCCGACGCTATTAGAGATAGGAGTGAAAACTACGTAGTCATAATACCCTTCTATTAATGGAAAGGCTGCGTGTAGCTTGCTTCCAGAAAGTGCTAGGGGAAGCCTCCAGCTACATAAATTTTGCATACTAAGGATTTTGGATAAGGCAGATAATTAGTTTCTAGAGATGTCTATTGAGGAATGGTGATACAAATAAGCCAATTGTTAATAGGAATCTGATGAAAAAGAATGTAGAGATGCAGCACTATTAAATTTCTACAAGGGTTTTGAATAACACATATTTAATTTCACCAGATGTCTAATGGTTAGTGCTTGTTCTATTAATCACTAACCATTACCCCTCTTCTGTCAGTTTCCGGGATAGAGTAGGATTTTTTATTATTTCTTGGAGTAATCTAAACTTAGATACTGTTTGATTTTTTCCAAATTTAGATAAACTAAAATTGTTTATTGTTCGTGCCATAACAGAATTTGCAGGTGGCATGTAAAATTTTATCTCACAGCCTAGTTCTTCATAAGATTTTTTACTCAAACGTAGCAGATGGTGCGGTGGGTGATTTAATATATCAAACCAGTCTGATTCAACAGACAACTTCTAACCGTGGGTTGTTTAATAATATTGACCTCAAGAATTATGATCGGTTCATGAATTCAAAGAGGGTGTTATCAAAAGTTCTTCTAGCGAATCTGTTCAGCAAGACCTAGCTGATGGGGTAACTTCCGAAGTTCATACCGACTCGAAATCTAGCCATCAGCAGGAAAGTAAAACACAATCAGAAACTTTAGTACCCTTGAGTCCCGCAGCAATCAAGCGGGTAAAAGAGGGTGTAACTGCGGCTGGCGATGTCTACGATGGTCACTGAGCGCAGCCGTTCGCGCAGCGTCTCGTAGAGAAGTGCGGGCTATGCCTACGCGCTGTTCGCCAAATTCTCGAAAAAACTCTCAATCGACTGGAAACTATAAGTCAAGGAAAGAGATTATTGTTCTAAAAAGTTTGTAACTTTGAAATTTGATGTTCCCTCCCAACAGTGGTTTAAAAATGCGTTTACCTGGGCATCTGCTGCATCAACCGATTCCCTAGATGCATTAAATTGCACTGCTGTCACAATGTATTCAAAGATAATCACAAATTGCTTTTGGGGTGAAATTCTTTCGACTACAATTGTTTCACCTATCTTCGGAATTTGAGGCAGATTTACCACAAACGTCTCAATTTTCGGTTTATCTAATGGATTTTTGAAATTGAAGTATTTACAGTAAACAATAATTTTCACTTAGGCAACTACCAATAACATTATAGATAATCAAAATTATCCTTAAATTCAAAAATTGTCAGCCCCGATGAAATCTGATGAGTGTTAATTACAAATTACGTTAGCGTAGCGGTAGCGAGTATTCGTACTCTTACAGAGAAGCAAGCTACGCTTTTAGCGTCTCGTAGAGAGCGTCATTACGAATTACGAACTTGTACTGAGTTTCGACTGCGCTCAACTACCGCGTAGCCGTTGGCGTGGTAACAGAGCGTAGTCGAAGTGCAGCCTCTCGTAGAGAAGTATTACGAATTACGAATTAGTATTATTTCCCCTGCCATAGCTGCCGCAATGACTGAAAAATTCTTACAAATCTCTCTTCTAGCCAGACCATAACATAATCAAGCCATTCCAGAAGTTGCTCTAAGGGGTGCTTTTCATAGCCAGCTGAAGTTGCTGTGGTTTCTATCCAGTCTGGCTGCGCCTCAACTTGACTGCTTTGGTGAAACTGATGTTGCAAAATTTCCCCTTTACGACTCTCACTTTTAGTTTGGGAAATGCGGGTTTGAGTTTGTTTTACAGAGGCGACTTTTCCAGATGTTTTTCGACTTGAGGTAAGATTACGACTTGGTTGTTTTCTTTGTACCAAACCAGATCCGACTTTAGGTTGTTTTACACTCAAATTCTTTTGTGGAAAATGCCCTATTGATAAACTTGGGGCTAAAGCAGGATTTATCCCCCCAGAAAGTGTAACTGGCTTTTCAGCAACGGTTTCGCTGTCACCAAATAAATCATTCCACGTTAGCCAAGGATCGTTTGTTAAATCCTGATTCTCTATCAGAGAGCTTTTGGACAAAGCTTTTCTAAGGCGTGATGGAAATAGTTTACCTGGCAATCTCACATTACTGGTTGTTGTCTCAAGTGTTTTTCTATTACCAACACCAAAAAAGTAATTAAGCGCCGCCTCAATCAAAGCCTGAAAATCCTGTGAATGAGTTTCTAAACCATCAGCATTAGGCGCAATTTCTCCTTTGGCAGCTAATTGCTCTTTGCCATAAAGAAATATGTTTAACTGAGTTTGGGCAACTTGGATAACTTCCTGGCTACGTTCTTGCACTGGGAGTAAAGCATTCGATTCCAACTTAGCAATGGCTATATCTAGAAATGCTAATAATCTATCTGTATTAAGTAAATCTTTTGGTATACCCTCCGCTAAAACTGGAATTTTAGCTGGATTTACCTCAGTGAGTTTTGCTAATAAGCGGTCAATTTGTGGTAGTAGCTGCGTTTCTTTTTTAGCTACAATCAAACGCCAATACTGCCAGTAATTAGCAACTTCGTTAATAATTCGGTCTTCTAATTTTGCCTGTTGTTCAGGTGTTAAAATATCTAGAATTTCATTGTCGGCAGTAACAAGTACTAAATTTCGATTCATCAAATTTGTGGCAATTCCTCGCACTATTGGAAAACGCTGTTGAAGGGCATTGTCTAATTGTGAAGGGTTGAGACTGATAACTTGATTAGCCGTAATATTTGATGATTGAGTAATATTAGAGTTCTTTTCAAGCAATTTCAGCCGAAAAACTCCCAATAAAGCCAAGGGATTGAAATGTTTAGATGCTTTCGTAGAAGTGGAAGCGGGTTCATCTGATGACAGATACTTGACTGCCTCTAGTACATTTTGAATCGGACTATCAGCATTGGGTAGAGTTTCAGGCTGGAAATCGGTATCATTTGGTTGTAACTTTAATCTAGTTTGTGGTTCTTTAGTATGTAGCGTTTTCCCAGATGATTCAGATGACTGAAACAGTAGATACACTGGGTAAAGTAGTACCTCGACACCCCACTTAGTGGCGACTTGCAAATGCCGAAAGGTATGTTCCCACTGTTGTGTCACCCGCCGAGATTGCTGGTGGACAAAGTTAAATAGTCTGCTTTGATAACGACCAGAGGAACCAGAAGACATAGTAGTAATTTTTTAGTTCAAGTCTTGTTAAGTTGTGAGACTCGCGCCAAACAATAAAAACGACCAACACCCCATCTTAGCGAATATATGACCCCGACTGTCTCTCAATCCCAGACCAAATTTATCTCACAAGCAATTGAGCAACTGCGCTCTTTTTGTCAAGTTAATATCCAGTCTACATGGCTGTATCAGGAATCTGACCTAGTTATTACTGATGTTGTAGCTGCTGATTTGTCTCATTGGCAACTTGCCCAGTTGAATGCTAAAGAACATATTGCTTGGACGGGCGGGAAAAAAGTGCTATGGCTAGTGCAAAGATTGGTGGTTCCCCAAGATTTACACGGTTATCCCTTGGCGGGGTTGTCTTTGCGGCTGGCGCTGCTTTGGTGGGCGGATTCTGCTGAGATTTATGTAAATGGCGAGTTAGTGCTGGAGGGTGATTTATTTGATTGTTCGCCGAGAGTGCTTCTGTGTCAGGGGGTGACGCCAGGCGAAGAGTTCACTGTGGCTTTGCGGTTAGTGAGTCCGGGACATTGTGATGGTGCTTTAGTGCGATCGCTCCTAGTTTATGAGTCTTATGTTGATAATAATCCCGATCCGGGTTTTGTGGCTGATGAGTTAGCTGTGGTGCAACTTTATTTGGAAAAATTTGCGCCGGAGAGGTTGGATGTTTTGGCGGCGATGGTGGGGGAGGTTACGAACCGCAGAGGCGCAGAGGACACGGAGGAAGACAATGGAGGGTTGGTAAAGTCGTTTTTGTCTCTACGCCAAAACCTAATTCAATCCGACATCTTAGCCCCCCTTTTGAAGGGGGGTTGGGGGGATCAAAAATCTAAAATTTTCCTGTTGGGTCATGCTCACTTAGATTTAGCATGGTTATGGCCTGTAAGTGAAACTTGGAATGCGGCGCAAAATACTTTTGAGTCGGTTTTGAAGTTGCAAGCAGATTTTCCTGAGTTAATTTTCTGTCATTCAAGTCCCGCACTTTATGCTTGGATTGAAGAACATCGCCCGGATTTATTCAGGACAATTCAAGCACAGGTAGCCGCCGGACGTTGGGAAGTTGTCGGCGGAATGTGGGTGGAACCAGAACTCAACATAATTGCTGGTGAATCAATAGTCCGTCAGCTACTGTATGGTCAGCGCTACATCCAAGAGAAATTTGGCAAGTTCTCAACTGTAGAATGGGTTCCAGATTCTTTTGGTTTTTGTGCCACTTTACCGCAGTTTTTCGCTAATGCTGGAATTGAGTATTTTGTGACGCAGAAGTTGCGGTGGAATGATACTACTAAATTTGATTATGGGGCTTTTTGGTGGCGATCGCCTGACGGTAGCGAAGTCTTTAGTTTGATGTCTGCACCCATCGGTGAAGCTATAGACCCAGTTAAAATGGCAACTTATGCTCTTGAGTGGCAAACTCAAACTGGTTTATCAGAATCCCTCTGGCTTCCCGGTGTCGGCGACCACGGCGGCGGCCCCACCCGTGATATGTTAGAAACCGCCCAACGCTGGCAAAAGTCGCCTTTCTTCCCAGACTTAGAATTCACGACGGCTGAAAAGTATTTACAGCAAGTTGTAGAGACGCGATTCATCGCGTCTGTTAATAATTATGATTCTTCCCCTGCCTCCCCATCCTCCTCATTCCCTACTTGGAATGACGAACTATACTTAGAATTTCATCGCGGTTGCTACACTACCCACGCAGATCAAAAACGTTGGAATCGTCGTTGTGAAAATTTATTATATCAAGCTGAACTATTTGCTACTTTGGCAACCGTAAGCTGTGGTTTGACATATCCTAAAGCAGAAATCGAAGCAGCTTGGAAATTAGTTTTATTTCAACAGTTTCACGATATTTTACCTGGTTCTTCAATTACCCAAGTTTACACAGATGCGTTGCCTCAATGGCAGCAAGTGGAACAAGTAGGAACGAAAATATTACAGGAATCACTTTTAGCGATCGCATCTCACATTACCCTATCAGAACCACCAAAACCCGATAGTCTACCTATTTTTGTTTTCAATTCTCTCAATTGGCAACGTTCTGAAGTAATCTCTGTAGCCTTACCTACACCACCAACAACTACTCCAACAACTACTCAAGGATGGCAGATTTACGATGCTTCTGGAAACCAGCTTGTATCCCAATTATCTGAATCCTCAACCCTACTATTTCTCGCCACCAAAATTCCACCCGTAGGCTACCGCATATTTTGGCTTTCCCCTTCACTCCCCACTACAGACGAGATTAATCGCGTCTCTCCCTCATTTCCCCCACTCCTCCCAGACTGGATTTTAGAAAATGAATTCTTGCGAGTTGTTATAGATCCTGATACCGGAGATTTATCAAGTGTTTTTGACAAAACTTATCAGAGAGAAGTTTTAAGTGGCGCGGGGAATCAACTACAAGCTTTTAAAGACAGTGGGCAATATTGGGATGCTTGGAATATAGACCCCAATTATGCTCAACATCCCTTACCCTCAACAAATCTTCAATCTATTCAGTGGTTAGAACAAGGCCCAGTGCAAAGTCGTGTACGCGTGGTGCGTCAGTTGGGCGAATCGGAATTTTGCCAAGACTATATTCTGCAAGCTGGTTTACCTCTGCTGAACATCGCTACAACTGTCAATTGGCAAGAAAATCATGTATTAGTGAAAGCTGCTTTTCCTCTAAATATTGAAGCCGACTTTGCTACTTATGAAATTCCCTGTGGCGCGATTCGCCGCCCAACTAAACCGCAAACCCCCGCAGAGAAAGCAAAATGGGAAGTTCCTGCTTTGCGTTGGGCTGATTTAACAGCAGAAAACACACAGACAAATACCACAATCCCAAATCGTTATGGTGTCAGTTTGCTCAATGATTGTAAATACGGTTATGACAGCAAACCAAATCAACTCCGCCTAACACTGCTACGCAGTTCTAATTGGCCAGACTCAGAGGCTGACCGAGGTTTTCATGAGTTCAAATATACCTTGTATCCTCATGCAGGTAGTTGGCAATCAGCCCATACAGTACGGCGTGGTTATGAATTGAATATACCGTTGCAAGTGATATTCAATTGGCCACTGGCTCAACCCTCCGCTACCACTACCGACACTATTGAAGGAGTAAGTTTCCTAGATTTATCAGCTGAAAATTTAATCTTGATGGCCTTAAAGCCATCTGAAGACGATCAACAGCAGTTAATTCTGCGATGTTATGAATCTCACGGAGAAACAGCCGAGTTATCTTTGCAAAGTGATTTAGGATTGAATCTCGGAAATCCAGTAGATTTATTAGAGCGCTCTGACAGTACTGAATTTTCATCTCAGCAACAAATCTTGATGATACAACCTTGGAAAATCGCCAATTTCAAGATGATAAGTAGGTAGGCATAATTAAACATTAGGACTTACGCACACTATACGAATTCTCAGCGCTCTTCTCTACGAGAGGCTTCGCCAACGCGAAGGCGTCTTGGCGGTTCGATAAATTAAGCTTTTGAACAATTTTTGCGTAAGTCCTAAATTCAAAATATGGGTTCTTGGCAACTTTTGGTGATCTTGGTTGGGACTGCCCTCTGCCTTAAAGTGCGTAACCTTTCATCATCACCAAAATCTGACAAGAACCTATAAACTGGATACTCATTTCTGAAGCATATCATGAGTTAAAATCTCATTTTTTGTTTCAAATCACACTATCCTCAAAAATAGTATAGAAATTATTTAAATTACATAAAAAATTAACCCTATGATTGACCATAGCGATCGCATACTCTCTCATAAACAAGGTAGATTCCCAGGTGTTGGAGGACTTGAACTGTATTATCAAAGCTGGCATCCAGAGGGTAAAGTCCGGGTAATATTAGCCATTGTGCATGGACTCGGAGCACACAGCGATCGCTACAGTAATATAATTGAGCAGTTGATACCCAAGCAATATGCTGTCTACGCCTTAGACTTGCGTGGTCATGGACGCTCACCGGGTCAGCAAGGCTATATCAACGCTTGGAGTGAGTTTCGTGAAGACTTGGGAGCTTTTTTACAGTTAATTCAGACTCAGAATCCTGGATGTCCAGTTTTTCTCTTGGGTCACAGTTTAGGCGCGGTGATTGTCTTAGATTACATTCTCCGATATCCCCAACAAGCATCATTATTGCAGGGTGCGATCGCTCTTGCGCCAACTTTGGGTAAAGTAGGGGTTTCACCGATTCGGGTGCTTTTAGGAAAAATGCTCTCACGAGTGTGGCCGCGTTTCACCCTGAATACAGGCATTGACATCAGTGCTGGTTCACGAGAACCCCAGGTTTTAGCTGCCATTGCTCAGGATACAATGCAACATACCCGTGCTGCTGCCCGTCTGGCTACAGAATTCTTTGCAACAGTTGATTGGATTAATGCTCATGCAGGTGATTGGCAATTACCATTATTGATTCTCCACGGTGGCGCAGACCGAGTAGCTTTGCCAGGGGGAAGCGATATTTTTTACCAAAGGCTAAACTGCACAGATAAGCTGAGAATCGAGTATCCAGGAGCCTATCACGAACTTCAGAGTGACATAAATTACCGCGAGGTACTAGCTGATTTGGAAGACTGGTTGGAGCGACACCTACCATCTGAGGTAGTGCAGTTAGCACGGGAAAGCGCTGAGTTAGAGTTTCCTAGTTCTTAGAACCTAAATTTTAAAAAGTTACCAAGGCAATCTGCTACCATCCCATGAGAAAAAATGTCCACTATCGCCTTCTTGAAGCTGTTCGATAACAGCCAATAATTGGGTAACAGTACGTTCCACTGAAAATAATTTTTCCGCAGGGACATTTCTTTGGAAAGGACGAGAAAGGCTGGTATCAGTTGTACCAGGATGTAATGTTACTATTAATGCTTTCGGACAACTTCTTTTATACTCAATTGCCGCAGTTCGCATCAACATATTGAGTGCTGCTTTAGAAGCCCGATAGCCATACCATCCACCAAGTTGGTTATCGCCAATACTGCCCAATTTAGCAGAAATAGTGGCGAAGACGCTGCGATCGCCATGACGAAACAGAGGCAATAAATGTTTAGCCAGTAAGACAGCACCAATACTATTTATCTGAAAGTAGCGCAGCAAATTTTCTGAATTGATCTGTCTTAAGCTTTTTTCAGGTTGCAAAGTATCTTCATGTAACAGTCCTACACAGTTGACTACCAAATGCAGTTTGTCAACTTGAGTATGTATTTTTTGAACAGCTTCAATAATCTGTAACTCGTCAGTAATATCCATCTCCAAACAAATTAATCGCTCAGGACATTCGTCTGCAAGAGCTATTAACTCTAAGGCTGATTTCGGTTGACGAGAAGTTGCATAAATTTTAGCTATTCTGCGATCTTGTAGCAATTTTTTCACACAACCCAAACCAATACCTTGGCTGGCTCCCACAATCAAAGCATTGACAGGATTAATTTCATCGATAAAAGACATTAGAGCAAAGCGCCACCACAACTAGAACCACACCCAGCAGTACAACCATAGCAATAAGCAGCAGTTTGTACATCACTAATCAGGTCTAAATTGCCAGCTTCTAACAATTTGCCAACTGTCAAAGTTTCACCATTGCGAGTTTTTGCAGGCAAATTCATCATTTGGTTAAAGTCACAATCATATACATTGCCCAGATAGTCAATTGAAAGTTCATCGCGACACATTAAATGTTCAACTGTGCTGGTATTAAAATGCGACTCTAAAAACTGCAAATAGCTAGCGTATAGTTTTTTCCGCTCTAAATACATTTTGGTTCTACCAACTGGTAGGTTGGTAAAGGTGAAGAGGTTGTTAAACACAATATTAAAATGTTCTTGCAAGAACATTTTGTAATCTCGTTCTAGGTTACTCTGTTCGGGAGCTAAAGAAAATTTTTCATCGGTGGGCAACTGAGGATTAAAAACCAAGTCTAAAATTAAGTTTTGGTCTTTACCATAGCCGAGTTCGTTAAGCCACTGCAAAGCTTTGACTGAACTATCAAAAACACCAGTACCGCGCATTTTATCAACATTATCTGCTAGGTAACAGGGTAGAGAAGCCACAACTCTTACTTGGTGTTTAGCAAAGTATTCTGGTAAATCACCAAATCCATCTTCAAAATAAATGGCCAAATTAGAGCGGACAATCACTTGTTTACCAGTTGCTTTTGCTGCTTCTACCAGTGGCTTAAATCCATAATTCATTTCAGGCGCGCCACCAGTCAAATCCACAACTTTAATTTCAGGAAATTTATGGATTAGTGAAATCAATTGTTCGCAAATTTCAGGAGAAAGTTCTTCTGTACGTTTTGGGCCGGCTTCGACATGACAGTGTGTACAGGCCAGATTACAACGCTTACCTAGATTAATTTGTAAAACAGTGATTCCTTTTTTTGTCAAAGGTGAACTGAGTTTATTTTTAAAGGCTGTGACTGCTGTATCTCGTAGAATTTTTGCTTGAGTTTGCATTAGTTACTACTCCTAAAAAATTGCACAACAATATTCAACTTTTCTAACCTTGCAATAATCTGTAGGTTATTGCACTAATAATTGCAGCAGTTGGTAAAGTTAAAATCCACGATAGTAGAATCTGATAAAAAACACGCGTATTAGATTTAGATTTTTTGCTAATTAATCCTACACCAAAAATCGAACCAACTGAAACGTAAGTGGTAGAAACTGGAAGCCCAAACCGAGTAGCTGCAATCACCAGAATCCCAGTGACTATATTTGCTGATAAGCCTTGAGTATGATTCATTGAGGTAATCTTTTCACTCATGGTTATTGCAACTTTTTGGGAGTTGAGTAAACCGCCAAGTGCCATTGCGATCGCTATTGTGATCATTCCTCCCTGAATCGAGAAATACTCAATAATGAGGATGAGTGAAACAATCTTAGGAGTATCATTTAAGCCTCTAGCAAAACTGACAATTGCAGTACTGAAAAAATGACACCCATCAATCATTTTTTGGTTGACTGGTAGATGCCATTTTGAATTAATATAGCCAGATAAGCTGTAAATTCCTGCTCCCAAGGGAATAGCAATAATTGGACTGAGTAATAAAGGCAAAACAAAGGAAGTTCCTAAAGCTGCAAAATTAACTTGTAATCCGATTGCAACTAATCCAGCGCCAACCAGCGCACCTGTTAAACTGTGAGTTGTGGAAATAGGAAACCCCATAAGGGTAGCAATGAGTACAGTCAATCCAGTAGCGATCGCGACTGCGAGATGAAACTCTGGAGAATTAGCGATCGCATCAGGTAATAGTCCTTTTCCAGAGAAGTTTTTAATTAATACTCCTGCTAAAAAAGTCGCAGTTATTGCACCAGCAAAAGTTGTAAAAGTTGCCCACAAAATTGCTGTTTGATAACTGCTAGTTCGGCTACCAAACAGCGTCGCTACACCTTTAAAATTATCATTTGCTCCATTTGAATATGCTAAAAAAAGCGTAGCTAAAAATAGACTAATTAACAACATTTTGGAGTTTATAAAGAAGAAAGAATTCAGAATTCAGAATGTAATTAGTGAAATATTCAAATTGCGCATTCATTACCCAGCGATGCACTGACTTGTACTGAGCGCAGTCGAAGTAGCTTGTCGTACTCCTCCGGGGAAGCAAGCTACGCGAAGCGTCTGTCTGCAACACGCTGCGCGAACGTAGAGAAGGAAGTGTCGCACAGAACCATTCTGTTAGCGGATAGCTAAGGTTTAGCCCATTCTGACACCTGAATTCTTTCTGAATAAATCAACAGCAGCCACCACCGCTATAGTGCCAGGTTGAATCGGTAACAATTATTTCTGCTGGCTTACTAGCAGCAAGTTTAGCAGCAGTTTTATCACACACCGCAGCCGGAATACCTAACTGAAGTATATGACCTGCCAAATCGTCAAAGAAGGGTTCAGAACCAGCATAAATTGCTGTTTTTCCAGTGAATATGCAAGCACCATCTTCTGGAATGATAACTTTAAATGAGACAGAATCCAGACTTTCTAAAAGTAAGTTTTCTTCTAAATTATAAGTCTGGGAATCTAGTAGGCGATAAGGACGACGGGCACGAATTTCAACTTGACCAAAACCAGCATTTATAATCCTTTCAGTATACTCTTGATATGTGAGTGCGCCTGATAAACACATGGCTCTCAGTCGCTCATCTTCTTGAAGATGTGCTGGAATTGGACGAGTAGCAATTGGATCGCTCATCTGCAAGCGTCCACCTGGTTTTAATACCCGATATGCTTCTTTTAAAGCACGAGTTAAATCTTGTGGTTCAAAGATGTTGAAAAGGCAATTTTGTGCCACGATATCGACGCTAGCATCAGCAACAGGTAAGTTAAAAGCATCACCTTCGCAGATTTCTACAAAGCTGGTGTTAAACCAGGGGTTTTCTTGAGCAGCAATTTCCAGATTACGTGCAGCTGCTTCCCGCATGGCCCCAACCGGTTCAACGGCAATTACAGCACTTGCATAACGGGAAAAATAAGCGAATTGCAACGCTTCTAAGCCGCCACCAACACCGACGTACAGCACTGTAGGTTGGTTTCCTAGTTCGGTGGGGTGAACAGTGGTGCCACAACCATAATTCATTTCCTGCATTAACAAAGGAATTTTCAATCCTGGTAATTGCAGGGGCGTACTTTGTACACAACAAAGTCCAACTTGCGGGGTTTGGGCAACTTCGCGGTAGAACTGCGCTGCTGTTTCTAGATAGGTCATGCCACTTTGAGTTTTGGATTTTGGATGATGATAGCTTTGTGCATCCTAATATAATTAACTCTAAGTTGGATGAGTTTTTGTAGAGATTGCCAAAAACGCCAAAGTTTGCTAAACTTAAAACCTTTGCTTTTGGGCAATAGGCACTGAGGGAATAAGGAAGAATTATTGGAAAGTCTTTTGCTTGTCTTGCCCCAATCCCCAATTCAATCATGCAATGTGTAGCCAACACCAATCACAGTTTGAATGAGACATTTTTCATTATTGGCTTCAAGTTTCAGGCGCAGGTAGTTAATGTAAGGTTCAATGATGTTAGCATCGCCCATGAAGTCATAACCCCAGACTTCCTCTAAAATGCGATCGCAGCTAATTATCTGTCGCGGATGGGCCAGTAAATATTCTAGTAAATGAAATTCTTTAGCAGTTAACTCAATTAACCGCCGATCTCGATACACTTCGCGTGTGCGACGATTTAAACTCAGGTCTTCAAATTCTAAAACATCTGCGTACTCTACTTGATTGCTTCTTCGTAGGCGAGCGCCGACTCTGGCTAATAATTCATCAACGCTGAAGGGTTTAACAAGGTAATCATCAGCACCAGCGTCTAAACCTGCAATGCGATCGCTTACTTCATCTTTGACGGTTAATAAGATTATCGGCACTTTCTCAGATATGCTCCGCAAGCGGCTGCAAATTTCCCACCCCGACAACCCAGGCAACATCCAGTCTAAAATTACTAAATCCAGATGCAACTCCCTTGCTGCGGTAAGTGCAGTTAATCCATCGTAGGCAATACTGACTTGATAGCCTTCATAATTCAATTCCAATTCGACAAATCGTGCCAGTTTGACCTCATCTTCAATCAGTAAGATGTGCGTCATGATGATCTTAATAATTTCAGCAGGATACGGGAAGCAACAATAGTGCCAGCTACTTAATAGCCAAACATCTAATTAGGTGTACGTTAGCTTAGTATAAACCTGAGTAAGTAACAACCGTAAATCTGCAATTACCGATCGCTGCTCGATCTAAGAACAATCCAACTGGCTATCAGCAATAAGCTGTGATATCTTCACCACATTCATCGGCAAGATAACAGAGCGCTCTAAAACGCAAACCAACCACTTCCTCGTATAGAGGATTTAATTTACACATAGGTGGAATATGCAATAGCTTCCGACCAAACAGGGTGATGTCTCGCTCAAAGGGACACTGAGCAGGAATAGCTTTGCATAGAAAATGAGCCAATTTGGAGTTATGAATTTCTATAGTTTCCAACCACTCGCGGACTGAGTGCAGTAGGTCGTTGTGTGAGTGAACTTGCATAAAGCTTGTCATAATTTTTCACCTTGATAATTTCAAACTAGATTAAGTTTTTTGTATTTGAACCTCTATAAATAAATACAGTTCGCTTTTGTAGTTTTATGCACTTATTACTTTTTCTTTGGTTCTCTACAGAGATAAAATGAGTATTATTAACTACACATTCAAGTACTACAGTTCCCGATAATTTGTCCTGACTTTTCACCTTAATATTGAAAAATCCATCAAAACCTAACCCTCTAATCTTTCCCTAGTAAAGAAGCTCGATTTTCAGGGCAAAAATAGACCTTTTACAAAAATATATTTTTGCTAGAGAGGGAAAAGGGTGCAACTTAATATATTGCACCAGCTTTGCTCAAGCTACGATGTGAAATAAGAAGAGCGAGAAAATAGCGATCGCTTTAAACAAAAGGTTTACTAATTCGCAGTCCCATGATCACTAAGTCCCGTTCAACACTATCAAGTTCGGCAATGTTAGGTAAATGTCCCCAGCGTTCAAAACCAAACGTTTCAAAGAGTTTTAAACTGGGCTGATTGTGGGCAAATATGAAGCATACTAGGCTCTTTATACCTAAACTAGGACTTTCGTTAATTGCTTGTGCTAAGAGTTGCCGTCCCAAGCCGCACCGATGAAAGTTAGGGGCTATGTAAATACTAATTTCGGCAGTCTTACTATAGGCGGGTCGCCCATAAAAAGATTGGAAACTAAGCCATCCAGCGATTATTCCATCTATTTCAATTACCCAAAGTGGGCGTTGTGAAGGCGATCGCCCTTTAAACCAAGCAAGGCGACTTTCCACGGATACTGGTTCTAAGTCAGCCGTTGCCATGCGGCTGGGAACTGCGGCATTGTAAATTGCCACAATTACAGGTAAGTCAGTTTCAGCCGCATGGCGAATAGTCATTGCTACCGTCTCGGAAAAAATTTTCAGAAAATATTCAAAAATAATACAGTGTTAACAGTAGCAATTCTACGGCTTCTATAGCGATTCTCTATTTGAATAAGTTAGGCGGGTATAGGCACATATCTGTTCCCCTACTGAATTCTGACTCCTGAATCCTGAATTCTCTTTCGATAACTCCTAATTTTATGCACGTGCTAGTAAGGGAGCAGCAGCTAGTAAGGTTTTGGTATAAGGATGCTGAGGATTGGCGAAAATCTGTTTTGTCAGACCGAGTTCGACAATTTTACCGCCATTCATCACGGCAATACGATCGCACAAAAATCGAGCTAACCAAAGATCGTGAGTGATGAATAGATAAGTTAACTCAAACTCTTCCTTTAATTGCAACATCAAATCAAGCACCTGTGACTGCACGCTGGCGTCTAGCATACTTACTGGTTCATCGCAGATTAAAAGTTTAGGGTGAGTAATCAAAGCACGAGCGATCGCTACTCTTTGCTGTTGTCCACCAGACAAATCTGACGGATAACGCTCATAATACACTTCTGGCGGTGTTAACCCAACTTTATTTAGCATCCACAAAACCTGTTCTTTTGCCTTGGCAGGATTGGCTAAATTGTGGATAAATAAAGGATCTGCAATACTTTGTCCCACTGTCATCGCTGGATTGAGACAAGCATGAGGGTCTTGGAAAACCATTTGTATTTGTCGCCGCGAGGAACGAATTTCTTGACGCGATAGTTTAGTTAAATCCTGTCCTAAAAACTCAACTTTGCCACTAGTGGGACGAATTAGTTGCAATATTGTTCGTGATAGTGTGCTTTTACCACAACCTGATTCTCCGACTAAGCCAAGAATTTCTCCTGAATAAAGATCCAGGTTGATTCCATCTACTGCTTTAATTGTCTGCGCTTGTGTGTTAAGCAGTCGTTCGATAAAGTTAGGTTCTATAGTGTAGTGTTGCTTGAGTTCTGTAACGCTCAAAATTGGAGATTGCTGATTAATAATTGGTAATTGCTTTTCTTCGTCATTAGCAATTATCAATTCTCCACTATCAGTTACTGCTTGAATATGTAAAGCTGCTTTTAAGAGCGATCGCGTATATTCATGTTGAGGTTGCCTAAATACGGTTTCTGTAGAACCCATTTCGACCATTTTGCCGTTGTACATCACGCCAATGCGATCGCAATATTCAGCCACCATTGCTAAATCGTGAGATATCAACAACAATCCCATGTTTTCTTCACCGCACAGGCGAGTTAATTCTTGCAATATCTGCGCGGATACGGTGACATCTAAACTGGTGGTGGGTTCATCGGCAACAATAAACTTGGGGTTGAGGAGTAAAGCTAAAGCGATCGCTACCCGTTGGCGCATTCCGCCGCTAAACTCATGAGGAAACTGATTCCAACGACTAGCGGGAATATTCACCTTAGCTAAAGTAGCAAGTGCTTTTTCTTTCGCTTCCCGCGTTGATAATTCTGGTGAGTGCGCCTGAAGGGTTTCGATACAATGCTTACCAATGGTCATCAACGGATCGAGGCGTGTCATGGGATCTTGAAAAATTAAGGCGATCGCCTCTCCCCGAAATTTCCGCAACTGGTTAGGTGTCAAGTCAAACACTGATTGTCCTTGAAATGTCACCCGTCCCTCAATCCGACTAGAGGCTGGTAGTAAACGCATTACTGCCCGTCCTATAGTTGATTTACCACAACCTGACTCTCCCACCAATCCCATTCTTTCACCTGGTTTCAAGGTGAAAGATACATCATCAACCGCCCAGGTTGCTTCTTCTCCACTCCGAGCAGGATAGGCAACTCGCAAATTTTCGATACAGAATAAGGCTTCACTCATAGTTAGTAATCAGCCCTGAGCTACCAGTTTTTATAATTTCAAATTTAGGATAGTCTATCAAATTAAGTATTAGAACTGTTTTATAAAACTTACCTAAACTTAGCCAAACTTGATTTAGTGTACCCGTAGTGATCGCAATAAATCTCCCGTCTTAGCAATTGGAGACAGCTATCGATATTCTTGATAACCATTGCTAAAGTTGATACAGCACACAACTATGATGTTATAAGTGCAAAATTTAAATCTGTAGGAACTAGAATCAAAATTAAGTCAGTAAATCAGGATTTTCAAGCTAATATTATGGAGCAAAGTCAGCCAGAACAGCGCCGCGCTGCCGATCAAGTATTTCAACAATCCCTCGAACAGTTGGAGGATATCTTACAAGAAATTTCAACTGAGGAAGAAGAGATCCCTCAACTGCATACTAGTACTTTCACGGAAGTAGAACTCGACGAAGACTTGATAGATATTGATTTAGCAGCTCTTGAGGACGCAGTTGCTGATATTGAACAATATCTCGAAGAAAAAACAAAAACCCAATTGGGGTAAAAAGTTAAAATTCACTACTGACAAATCAATTGCCGTTGAGCTTCGTACAACATTAAAGCGGCTGCGATCGCCACATTCAAAGATTCCACCCCAGGACTCAAAGGAATTCTGACTTGCCGATCTGCGATCGCTGCTAAATCTGCTGACAATCCAGCACCTTCATTTCCCAGTAAAATCATACTGGGTTTTCGCCAGTCCACTTCCCAATAAGTTAAAGTCGCATTGGGTAAGGTTGCCACTACCTGCATTCCTGCTTGCTGACTTTGTTGGACTGTCGCTTTTAAATCTTCGGTTACGGCTGTTGTTAGGCGAAACCATTGCCCTGCGGAAGCACGCAGAACTTTAGGGCTATCTAAATCTACACTATCTTCACTTACCCACAAACCTGATGCTCCGGCAGCAGCAGCGGTGCGAATCATTGTACCCAGGTTGCCGGGATCTTGTACCGTTTCTAAAGCTAGCACTAAACCAGTAAATGGTAGTTGAGTTTGGCGTTGGCTTCGTTTTGCCGTTGCCACCACACCATCCGGTTGGACTGTGGTAGCGATCGCATCCAAGACTTCTTGACTGACAATTTCGGCGCGATCGCATCGGCTACAAGCTTCTTCCCATAGCGAAGGATGGGCTAATTGCCAATCTGGGGTACAACACACTGTTTCTAGTGGGTAATTGACCGCACAAGCTTCTTCTAACAAGTGCGTCCCTTCTAGTAGAAATAACTGTTGCTTGTGCCTCTCCTTAGTGGAGTGCAGCTTGCGAATTTGTTTGACTAGGGAATTCTGTAAACTGGTCAACATTAAAAAGTTAGGAGTTAGGAATTAAGAGTTAGGAGTTAATTTAGTTTTCTTAAACTCATAACTCATAACTCCTAACTTAGATAGTATGCGGAACCCGGGACTTGAACCCGGAAGCCTTGCGGCACTAGAACCTGAATCTAGCGCGTCTGCCATTCCGCCAGTTCCGCTGGCATTTGTGCTTATCGACAATTTCTTATTATTGCGTTATGTTTTACCTTTGTCAAGTAAAAGCAATAATGCCTCGTTAAAAGTCTCTAACTGGAAACGAGTTTTTCAGGCACAACGTCGAATCAAAATATTAACTGAACAGTACAGCATTGATTTTTAGAGAATACTTAAGTTATTTTACTGAGTATTTAATTTTGCTTAAAACTACTGCTTATTGATTCTTTTTTTAAATTTTTTAAAAATCTCAAAAAGCTTGCTATTGCTTGTTTACAGCCTGCATTTTCACTCAAAAAGCAATTTTTTTATACAAAACCCTGCTTTAAAACGTGGACATTTTGAATCTTTACTGTAGAATCAAAACCAACTTCAAACATATAAAATACGTATTACTTTTGGAGGTAGGCTTATTAATCCTTCTACCAGCTTACCAGATGCCAAAATTGCTCCAGAAGCAGACTCCTCAGTCTTGCAAATTTGGGGCGGGCATCCTTTGCGGGGTCATGTGAAAATTAGCGGGGCAAAAAATTCAGCACTGGTAATCATGGCTGGAGCCTTGCTGTGTCCGGGCGATTGTCGTATCCGTAATGTCCCTTTGTTAGCGGACGTAGAACGGATGGGTCAGGTGTTATCAGCTTTGGGTGTGCAATTAACCCGACAAGGTGACATTTTAGATATCAATGCCAGCGAAATTAAAACATCAAAAGCTCCCTACGAATTAGTTACCCAATTGAGAGCGAGTTTTTTCGCCATTGGAGCCATTTTGGCAAGACTGGGAGTAGCACAGATGCCCTTACCAGGCGGTTGTGCGATTGGGGCAAGACCGGTTGACTTGCATGTTCGAGGACTGCAAGCAATGGGAGCGGAAGTACAAATTGAGCATGGCATTTGTAATGCCTACGTCCCTGGCAGCAGCCGGAGATTAAAAGGTGCGAAGATTTACTTAGACATTGCCAGCGTTGGAGCGACGGAAAACTTGATGATGGCGGCTACCCTAGCAGAGGGTGAAACGATCATCGAAAATGCTGCCAGAGAACCGGAAGTAGTCGATCTAGCTAACTTCTGTAACGCGATGGGAGCGAAGATTAAGGGCGCGGGGACTAGCAGGATTATTATCGAAGGAGTCCCCAAGTTGCATTCTGTTGACTACAGCATTATTCCCGATCGCATTGAGGCTGGGACGTTTTTGCTGGCAGCAGCAATTACCCGCTCAGAACTTCTTCTCTCGCCAGTGGCTCCAGAACATCTCATTCCAGTAATTGCCAAGCTGCGAGATATTGGAGTGACAATAATTGATGAAAAGCCTGACCACTTGCACATTCTGCCAGCGGAAAGCCTTAAGGCAACGGATATTGAAACTCAATACCATCCAGGTTTCCCCACAGATATGCAAGCGCCATTCATGGCTTTGCTGGCAGTGGCAGAAGGCGACAGCGTAATTAACGAATCCGTCTTTGAAAATCGCTTGCGTCATGCCTCAGAGTTGAATCGTTTGGGGGCAGATATTCGTGTCAAAGGCAATGCTGCTTTCGTTCGGGGAGTACCAAAATTATCTGGCGCACCAGTATTAGGTACAGACTTACGAGCATCGGCAGCGTTAGTCATCGCCGGACTAGCAGCAGAAGGACAAACCACAATTCAAGGTTTACAGCACCTTGATCGCGGCTACGATCGACTTGATATGAAGTTGCAGCAATTGGGGGCTAAAATTCTCCGCGTAGGCGAAACAGCAACAGATGCAGAAATCGCTCCCAGCATTAGTAGCCTGTCAAGTTGAAATTTCTCGGTTGAGACTGACGCGAGGATAAGAAGAATAAAGCAGACAAGGTAAAATTTTCTCCCTTGTCTGCCTTTATCTCTCCCATCTATACCTTGCGATCTGCTGAATTCTCCTGATAGATAGAGGCTTTTAAGCTTTGCCCATATCTTTTTTTGATGAATATTCTGGAAAAATCTGTGTTGGCTGTTACAATATTGTTAAGAAAAGTTGCCCGTTGCATTTTGGGAACGCGTAATTGGGTTTTAACTCTCTTGAGAAGACAACGCAAAAAAAATTTTTTAGACCAGCTGTGGGAGGCTGGTCTTTTTGTTTTTAAAGTTATCACAAATTATACTTATTTCTTTAAGTATAATACTCATGCTGTTTTATTAATTACTTTGATTTCCTCCCAAGTCAGCACATTGTCTGACAAGATTTTGTCCATTCACAACCCTAACCAATACCGCAAAGATTGCTCTAACAGTTCAGCATCAGTATCAGCTAACTTGCCGATCGCTTTTACAACTAAGCTTTTATGCACTGTGTATAAACCTCTCTTGACTGCTGTAGCCACGTTTAGCCCTGCTGCTGACCATTCAGACAAGACAAACTCACCTTTCTAGCAATGCTCCAGTTTTGCTCGTCAAGGGTGTAATTAGGATATCTTGAGAAACGTGTGGCGCACTTACAACAACAGCAGGTCTAACTTTTGAACTGGACAAATCTGAAAAGGGATACTTAACCAAAATGATGTCATTTTTAGAGTAGTTGGGCATAGACATCATCCTCTGTGTTATCCCAAACTGATGAGAGTGATGTTTGACTGGTTTGAAGCCAAAATTCAGTTTCATCATCAGGAAGCAGCGTCACTAACACTCTTGTCCCTTCCGGTAATTCCTCTGACTCCAGCAATTCGATTTTTCCTTCCCGAACAGTAGCCCAAAGCGTTTTTAGCATATCTGTTTATGAATAGTCATGCTTTAATTTTATGCTTCGATAGTTGATGAGGTGCGATCGCCTTACAGAAAATCTCAAAAACTAAGCGTAGACACGTTCGCGTAGCGTCTCGTAGAGAAGCGGCTTGTCGTTAGACATCGTTTGTTGTTGAAGGGTGAGCGATCGCTCTTTTACGAAGTCTAGCTTGTACATTTCAGTGCAGGATTTGGTAGTCTAATGCTAAAAGTGCAGTATCATTGTTACGTTTATCTATCACGATCTCAAAATGAAAATTGTAAGAATAGTACCAGCTACGGCAATTGATATGTGAAGCGCCACCCAAAGATGATTGGGATGAAATTTTGTCATTAACGGGTGACGTTTTTCATGAAATTCTTTTGCTTGAATTCTGCGTTCTTCAATCTGTGCGTCAGGGTATAATTCATTCAACCTGTCACGATAAAGTTTTAAAATAGAAAGACTATAATGAACACGCTCTCGATATTTTCGAGAGCCTATAGCCCCATAAATGCCTAAAAAAATAAGAAGTAAAGATAAAGGTAAATTATTTCTGTCAAGTCCTTTTTGAGTGAAAATTCCTACTATAGCCGAGGCTATCAGAAGAATTATGTTACTAAGTGCTGATCTCTGATCCTCTGCTTGTTTGACCTCAGCCCATCTTTGCTCACAAAGTTTTAGCAAGACATCCGTTGAATCTGCCATTTTGTTTTATGCTTTGAACGACAGCTATACTCTTGAAGGTTTACATAAATTTAGTACTTATTACTTAATAATTTGATTAACCTTATTTAGCATTATCTAGCCCATCAATATCATATTAACACAGCAGTTGGGGTTAACATTCATGAAGTAGTACTTGGAGATTCTCAAAACATCTCCTAACTCACTGCATATTCTGTAAACTGTCTCATAAAAGGAGACTGAAAACCTAACACAATATCTTCCTTGGGAACTCCCGCAGCTACCAAATTAGCTGCAATATCATCTTCTGTACCATTCCACTGAAGCCAAATTTTTCCATTTTTAATGTCAATATGGATAATACAACTATGTACCCAATCTTGACCTTCCCACCCTACATGAACTATTTGATAATGATCGCGTTCTGTATCGAAAATTGTTTCAACTTCTACATTTCCGTAAGCTGGTTTTTGCTCACTATATACCTGTAATATCTGTTGTACAAGCTGGCGATATCGAGTTAATTTATCCATTGGAAAATCACCTCTTGCTCTACATCATAGATAAGCATTTTTACTTGATTTTCTGTTATCATCTCTTTAGGGAAATCAAGTTGAAAAAATGTTTTGTAAGTTGTTAAAGGTACTGCTAAATATAAAACACGCTCTGGTTGTCGCCGTCGTAATGCACCTCTATAATTAATAAATTGTCCTAATGCTGTATGAAATTCTGAAATAGCAGACGACCTCTCTAAAAAACTTTTGACTTCGACTGCAATTTTTTGTCCTTCACGTTCTGCTGCGATCAGCTTTTGGGCGGCTAAATCAATCGAAAGGTTAACTCCTCCCACACTTATTGTGAGTGGATCGTGAGTAATTTGCCAACCATCTTTGTATAAAGCTGTTTTTACAACTTCGTGAAAGACATCTTTAGCAGACATACATATCTATAATTATATATTTGATTTTCATTTAGCCGGATTCTATACAATTTGTCAAAACCGTTTTTTATGTAGGGACGTTTTATAAAACGTCCCTACATTTATGATTAGGGATTATTCTATCCCTTCAATCCGGTCTTCAACTTCTTGGTACAACTCGCGCAGACGATCTAAATTATCCTCGCTAGTCTCCCAATAACCGCGTCCATTCACTTCCAACAAAGTTGATACAATCTTGCGGAAAGAATGGGGGTTGAGGTTCAGCAACCGCTTCTGCATTTCTTCATCTTTGATGAAGGTTTCGTTTGTATCCTCATAAATCCAGTTATCCACAGCGCCGGCTGTCGCACTCCAACCTGTTGTATTCACCAACCGCTTGGAGAGTTCGCGCACACCTTCGTAACCGTGAGACAGCATCCCCTCGTACCATTTGGGATTTAACAATTTGGTACGCGCATCCAAACGCACGGTTTCTGATAATGTCCGCACTTGGGCGTTAGCTGTGGTTGTATCTGCAATATAAGATGCTGGTTTTTTACCATCACCGCGCAGACTTGCCACTAGCTTTGTGGGATCTGAATCAAAGTAATGGGAAACGTCCGTTAAGCTAATCTCGGAAGAATCCAAATTTTGGAAAGTTGCATCAGCAGTTTTCAATGTGCTTTCAAAAATCTGCCGGGATTCGTCCATAATTCCGGGGTTATCGGAATTGAAGGAGAAGGATTTCCGGTTGAGATACATTTCCTGTAACTCGGCTTCGCTATCCCAAGTGCTGTTTTCTACTGCCAAGTTGATATTTGACGAGTAGGAACCAGAAGCGTTGGAGAAAACCCGCGTCGCTGCTTGACGCAGATTAATCCCCATGTCCTCGGCTTGTTGCAAAGCATGTTTGCGAACAAAGTTCATTTCTAAGGGTTCATCCGCCTCGGCCGCCATCTTCACCCCTTGGTCTAGCAGGTTCATTTGGTTGATGAACAAGTCGCGGAATACGCCAGAACAGTTGATTACCACATCAATTCTGGGGCGTCCCAACTCTTCTAAAGATATCAATTCCAACTTGTTCACCCGTCCCAAGGCATCGGGAACTGGACGCACGCCCACCATCCACATAATTTGCGCTAGGGATTCACCGTAAGTTTTGATGTTATCGGTTCCCCAAAGGACACAGGCAATGGTTTCTGGCCATTTTCCATCGTTTTCGGCTTTGTTACGTGCTAAGAGCCGATCTACAACGATTTTGGCTGATTGAACTGCTGCTGTTGTTGGGATGGATTGCGGATCGAGTGCGTGGATATTCTTACCCGTGGGCAATACATCCGGATTGCGGATGGGATCACCACCTGGGCCAGGTAAGACGTACTCGCCTTCTAAGCCTTTGAGTAATGCTCCAAGTTCGTTGTCGGCACAAACTTGTTGCAGGCAGAATTCCAAATACTCAAATAAGGGTTTGAGTGTGGCTGTGTCAACTTTGGGATAGCCGAGTTTATGTAATGCTTCTACCCAAGGTTCCTTTTTGCCCATGTTGAAGAAATTCAACCGGGAAACCAGAGAAACTCGTCCTTCCGCGTCGATTTGCTCTTGGACAAGGGCGGTAACTGCTGCACGGGTTGCTAAAGTGATATCTTGCAATAACTGGACATCTTCTAAAATGCCTCTGTCATTATTTTGGTAAATATCGTCAATGTTACGCCCAATGCTGTTAGCGATAATTCCCGGTAAGCCTTGAAGTCCTTCTTCTTGACGATCTAGACTAGCAATATTTACCAGAGTTGCGATCGCTTCTTCTGCACTTGGAGGTTTACCAATGACGTGCAAACCACAAGGCAACAACCGCGACTCAATTTCCATCAACTTGCGGTAGACGTTGCCAACAATATTATCCCGCTCATCGGCACTCATGTCTCTGGCATCGGTTTCTGGCAGGTGAATATCCTTATCCAGATTCACGATCCGGCATTTATCCATGATGCTGTTGACAATGGAAACACCGCGTCCACTATCTTTTAAGGTTTGGTAGGAAGCAATTAACTCGCTGAGTTCCTTCAAACCTTTATACAAACCAGCATTTTCTGCCGGTGGTGTCAAGTAAGAAATTGTTTCGGCATAACTCCGGCGTTTGGCAATTGTCGCCTCACTCGGATTATTGGCTGCGTAGTAATACAGGTTGGGAATTGAACCAATTAAGTTATCTGGGTAACAATCACCAGACATTCCCATCTGTTTACCTGGCATGAATTCTAAGGAACCGTGTGTACCAAAATGCAGTACAGCATCAGCTTTCCAAACTTGCTCTAGGTAAGTGTAGTAAGCAGCAAAACCGTGGTGAGGACTAGCTGAACGGGAGAATAACAGCCGCATCGGGTCGCCTTCGTAACCAAATGTAGGTTGTACGCCGATGAAGACGTTACCGAATTGCTTACCATAAATTAGCAAGTTTTGCCCGTCACTGTTAAGATGTCCGGGAGGTGGGCCCCAGTTTTCTTCTAAGCGCTGAGAATATGGGGTTAGCGCCTCATACTCAGGAACCGACATTTTGTAAGCAACGTTCAGTTCTGGGCTGTTGTACTGCGCCTGTGCGTCATGGATGACTTCTTGCATCAACGCTTCGGCGGATTCTGGCAATTCTGGTAAGTCGTAGCCGTTATTTTTAAGGGCTTTCATCACCTCGTAGATGGAACCGAATACATCCAAGTAAGCGGCGGTTCCGACGTTGCCTTTATCTGGCGGGAAGCTGAAAACGGTGATGGCGACTTTTTTATCCAGTTTTGGCTTGCGGCGCAGATTTGCCCATTTTAAGGCGCGTTCCGCGACAGCTTCAACCCGATCGCGCAGTGCGATCGCTTTCCCTGTAGTCCCATCTCTACCAGATAAGATAATCGGCTCAATTGCTCCATCCAATTCAGGAATTGCAATTTGCAAAGCTACTTGAATTGGATGTAACCCTAAATCGCTATCCATCCACTCTTCTGTGGTTTGGAATACTAAGGGTAACGCCACCATATAAGGACGGTTTAAGCGTTTGAGTGATTCAATTGCTTTGGGATGATCTTGTCTAGCTGGGCCACCCACTAAAGCAAAACCAGTCAGCGATATCACTGCATCTACTAACTGTATTTTGGTAATTGGTTCGTAGAAGTAAGCATCCACAGGCTTGGAGAAATCCAAACCACCAGCAAACACAGGTAATACTCGTGCGCCTAGTGCTTCCAACTCCTGCACCATTGCTACATAATGGGCATCATCACCTGTAACTAGGTGAGTGCGTTGCAATACTAACCCGACACAAGGAGCTAGGGGATCTTTTAGATCACTAGAAATATCCTTACGAGCTGTGTACCAATTCAGGTATTCTCTGACATCTTCAAACATACTGGGAGCCAAAGGATGCCAAATCCCTAAATCGGGATAAACCACCGGCTGTTCGTATGTAGAAGGTTCAAAATTTTGTTTCTCTAAACCTTTAAATACATATTTATCAGCTAGCATCAGCAAGAAGTTTTCCAGATTTTCTGGAGAACCACCTAGCCAATACTGAAAACTGAGCATGAAATTTCGGGCATCCTGTGCCTTATCCATTGGTAAGAACTTCAGCACTTGCGGCAGGGTTCGCAAAAGCTTCAGCATCCCATCTTGGAATCCCGCACCGGATTTTTCTTTGCGTTTCCGCATGAATTGGGCGATCGCACTTTTTGACTGACCCAACTGTGCCAAGGAAAAGCTGCCCATTTTACTCAGGCGCATTACCTCTGGCATAGAGGGAAAGACAACGGAAACGTCCAAGCGATCGCGGTGCGGTTCTACTGCTGCTACTACTTTCTGTGCTAAGTCTTCGATGAATATGAGGGAAGCGATGAAGATATTCGCATTCTCAACTTCTCGTTTGAACTCTTCGTAGTTCTCTGGGTCGCGGAGTTCCTCAATCAAGTACCCGCTGATTTCAATCGCCAAGTTGGGATTGTTCGCGTTAATGGTGCGAACCGCTTGCGACAATGCGCTCTGGTACTGGGACTCAAGCACGACATAGACCACCTTGATTAAACTACGTCCGCGTAAGTTATCAGGCGCAATGTGTCTAATGGTGGACTTGACGTGTGTGAACATGCTTCTTCGGCTCCTTTGATGCGTGTTCTCTGAATGAAGTTCCTAGCGGCATCATTAGCCACAGGTAACTTGTGATCTTTTAGGCAATATCTGTTTTTTATCAGAAAACGCTTGCCCAGTAGGCATTTTATCGCCTATATGACACAAATCGATATAAAAAACGAAATATTTCTTCGTAATTGTTGACTTTGTATAAAAGTAATTGCTCACAAATTTGTAAATTTATTGTTACATCTTTTAATAACTAAATAGCTATTAAAAAATTATAGATCAGTTACAAAACAAAACTTGCCTATACTTACTAAAAAATATTTTTTAGTCAGCATAGGCAGCCTTCAATTATATAATTGCGGATTATACCAAACAAAAAACAACAGAAACTTGGTATCTGCTGACGAACAAGCAACTTTTATTTAGCCAAAATTGGCTTGCTATTTAAAGTATCTATAATTCCATCATGGAATTTATTCACTGAAGACAAAATTCCATTTTCATTATCATTCAGTAATGAGTCTTTTACCTCATTCAAATAATTGTTGAGGTTTTATCTTAGAATTGGTCTTTCTACTTTAACTGGATGATGTTGATCCCGCAGTTGTAATCACCGTATATAAAACTAGTAAAATCGAAAAATACTGGAGAGAACTATGAAAATTACCTATGACCCAGAAGTAGATATATTAAGAATTATATTGAGTGATGTACCCATAGAAGATAGTGATGAAGAAAAGCCAGGGGTAATTTTAGATTATGACGAACATGGAAATATTATCGCCCTAGAAATATTAGACGCTTCCAAAAGAATCGATAATCCACGTTCCCTAGAGTATTCGATTTCTACATAATAGAGGTTTGAGAGGGTTAGCGTACAGCTTTTCGTATCTTTGAAGCGATGCTGTTTTAAGCACAGACATTAATACACAAAGATCAAAATATCTAACTTTCCCGCACCATCCAAACCAACATTCCCAAAAGTATTTCCACTGGCGGAACAGTATAATCATTCAAATCAATACTCAATGTTTGCCCTTCTAATTTCAAAAATCCTGCTGACGCTACCATAAATTGTCTTAATCGGTATATTGAGTTCAGGGAAATGCGATCGCAATTAGGATTTAAGATTCTAATTTATCGGATAGGTAATTCAATCACAAACTCTGTACCCTCACCTTGTGTTGAATGGCAACTTAGCTTACCGCGATGATTACTAACTATAATTTGGTAAGCAATAGATAAACCTAGTCCTGTTCCTTGACCGATGACTTTTGTAGTGTAGAAAGCATCGAATATCTTTGTCCGGTTGGCTTCGCTGATTCCTGAACCATTGTCTGCAATTCTGATAATAACTCGCTCTCCAATTGCTTCAGTTTTAATCCAAATCATACCAATATGTTTAAAGTTTTCACCAAAATGCTGATTTTTTTGTATTTCTTCAATTGCCTCTATTGCATTACTAATCAAATTCATAAAAACTTGATTTAGTTCGCCTGGATAGCACTCAACAAGCGGCAATTCTCCATATTCTTTACTTAGTTGGATTACCGGACGATGAGCATTTGCTTTGAGTCGATGTCCAAGAATGAGTAGCGTAGTTTCTAACCCCTCATGCAGGTTAGCACGTTTCTTTCCTGCTTCTCCGTGTCGAGAGAATTTGTTCAATGATGACACAATTTCTGTAACGCGATCTGTACCCAGTTGCATGGATTGAATAACTTTGGAAAAATCATTTAACAAATAGCTGATATCTTTTGTTTTAATAGCATTTTGAATTTCAAGAGGTGGATCGGGTAGATATTTTTGATATAGTTCAAGCAAATTAACAACCTCTTGAAAATATTGTTCAATAAAATTCAAATTACCAGCAATAAAATTGATAGGGTTATTTACTTCATGGGCAATTCCTGCTGTCATTTGACCCAAGGTTGCTACCTTTTCTGCTTGAACCAGTTGGGTTTGCGCCTGTTGTAATTCGGCGTTTTTGTCCATCAAGGTTTTCGTCAAATTTCTCAGCTTAAGTTGATGCTCTACTCGCACCAAGACCTCTTCATACTGAAAAGGTTTAGTAATATAATCTACGGCTCCCAGTCTCAATCCTTTAACCTTGTCAGCAGTATCTGAGAGAGCAGTCATAAAAATGATCGGAATATCCCGAACACGAGGATTGCTTTCACTTTTTAGGTATTTACAAGTTTCAAACCCATCGATACCCGGCATCATGATATCAAGCAAGATTAAATCAGGTAAATTATCATTTTCTAATCTCTGAATGGCTTTTTCACCACTACGAGCTGCCCAAACTTCAAAGCTAGACTGATCCAAAAAGCTTGATAAAACTTGTAAGTTGGCAGGGTTATCATCAACGACTAAAATAATTCCTCTAGCAGGATCGCGATTTAGTAAATTTTTTTGATTGCCTATCGTTGCTGTCATAATGTTTCTATCCTATATTGATTCACGTTACTTTTTTGCAATACGCTAAAGTAGAACACTCTAAATTTAAAATTCACTCACTACAATCCCCATAAATAAATTTAATAAAATTAATACTTTTCTTTTTCGATCAAAAAATTAAGGATTAAATCTTCGTCAAACTGCCTTGCTAGTTGCCGCAATTGGTTAGCAAAGGGAGTAAATTTTGTGTCTGCTTCCTCTAGTTTATCTGCCCATTTTAGAATGTCATTGAAGTTACCTTTACTCGCTAAATTCATCAGTTCCCGCAATACATCAAGGGAAGGTGGAGTCAATTTATCTGATGAGCTATCAAGTGTTGTAGTGGAAGAGTTGATTTTTTGTTCTTCAGATTGATACTGCTGGTAAATCCATACCAAATTTAAGTGACACTCTAATTGATGTAGTAATTCATCTGCCTGTATGGGTTTACTCAAAAAGGTGTCACCTCCTGCTTGCAGACTGCGATGTTGGTCGGCTTCAAAGACACTAGCAGAAGAGACGATAATCTTGACATCTTGGATCTTTGGGGTATGACGCAGGTGTTTAATCAATTCAAACCCATCCATTTCTGGCATCAGCAAATCTGTAATCACCAGGTCTGGTTTCAGAGCGATCGCTTTTTCTAAACCATCTTTACCATTGATGGCTTCAACCACTTTGAAACCCAATGGTTGCAATAAGTTTGTAATTACTGTGCGATTCTCCCAGCGATCGTCCACCATCAGGATAGTGCGGGGACTACCTTCAAAGCCAATGATTTGTCCCTTGGATGCAGTCATCGCAGACTGTACCCATTCGCTGGCTTGGGCGATCGCAATTTCAAACCAGAAAGTACTACCCTGACCGATCTCACTTTTAACCTGGATCTCGCTACCCATCATCTGCACTAACTGCCGAGTAATAGCTAAACCCAGCCCTGTCCCTTCTATCTGATGCTTTTTCTCACCTACTTGTTCAAATGGCAAAAAAATGTTGTCTAATTGGGTTGGAGTTATGCCAATTCCTGTGTCTTTTACACTAAAGTGAATGCAATATTTCTCTGTCTGTCCATCAGCAGGAAGTCGCTCGATTACCTCAACCTTGAAGCTAACCTTACCCTCATCGGTAAATTTAATGGCATTTCCCAGCAGATTCAAGAGAACCTGACGTAACCTTTTGACATCGACATGAACCGCTGTGGGTAAGTTGCTTGCGGGTTCATAGACAAACAAAATGCCTTTTTGTTCTGCCCGAATCTGACAAATTTCTACAATACCCTGTAAAAAAGAGGGAAAATGAACATCTTGAGGATGCAGTTCTAGTTTTCGCGCTTCAATTTTGGAAAGATCCAAAATGTCATTAATTAAAGTCAGCAGATGAGAGCCACACTGTTCAATAATGTTTACATGATATTGCTCTGGCTCCGGCAAACCTTTAGAACGCAGCAAAATTTGAGCACAACCCAAAATACCATTCAAGGGTGTTCGCAGTTCATGGCTCATGTTGGCTAAAAATTCGCTCTTAGCACGGTTTGCGGTATCAGCCGCTACTTTAGATTTTTTCAGTTGAGCTTGTTCAAACGCTTGCACCTGCCACAAGACAGCAATCATCGTCACTGTTAATCCACCCACAATTAGGGCTATCAGATCGAGGAATTGTAGCCGAGATTCAATGTTTTGGCGCGGAATTACCAAAGCTACAGACCAATTAGCTTCTTGTAACGGCACATAAGCAACATACTTTTTAGTGCCGTCAATTTCCATCAACTGAATTCCCTGTTGTTTTTTTACCATCTGCTGCGCGATCGCATTTAAATTGCGATCTGGAATTTTCAGCAGGCTAGGTGCAGGTTTTTCTAACGTTGACATTAACATTGAGTTGGGATGGACGATCGCTTCTCCTTGGGAATTGAGGGCGAACGCATAGCTGTTATTGCCGTAGTGCAACGAGTTGACCACCTCAGCAATATGATCGACCTTAACATTGCCTTGGAAGACGCCAATCGGTGAACGACTGGTAGGAAAATTTGACCAGATTGGGGTGGCGATCGCAATTAATGGAATGCCTGTAGAACGGCTGATAAAGGGATCAGAAATATTGCTTTTTCCGGCTAGTGCTTTTTGAAAGTAGTCTCGATCCTTAATATTCTTATTTGCTCGACCAACCTTAGTATTAGAAAATGAACCATCTGGGGTAACTATTTGGAAAAAGAAAAATTCATCGATCCGCTCAACTTCTGACTTTAAATAGGGTTCTGCCACAGACCAGTCTAAGGAGCGTACAGTTGAGGTATGAGCAAGGGTTTGCACCTCTACTTTACGAATATGTAACCACTCCTCAATTTCATCAACCCCTCTCTGTACCTCTAAGAAAGCCTTTACTCTCAAGTCTTCTAGCGTTATTTTTCGAGCAGCCTGATAGCTAAAATAAGCAGAAATACTCACAATAAGAGTAGTACCGCCAAGAATAAATCGAATCAACAAATTCCGCGAGGAATACATTTTGGTGTCAGATGGGCTGGAGTTGTTTTTTATCACAGGGTTCACCCTCTAAACAATGGGTTTGGTAAGCAAAAAAAAGGGCTATATTTAGATTGCCCAAAAAATTATTAATAATCGCAGCTATGATTGTTCATAGCTGCGATTGTCAATACCCTAAACTTTGCTAACCATCCTCTAAAGACCTGTATTGTGAAGTATGTATAGGCTTATCATCAGGTAAGTTCAAAAAATACATTTTATAATAATAAAATTTATCGCTATATTTTTCTTGAGAAATTAAATAATATTACTGACATTTAAGTTTCATAAAATGGTAAAATTTTATCTAGTTAAACAGGCATTTAAAATTAAAAAATTATGGATTATTTGGCAATATCAAATAAATATAGCTGAATGCTAGTAGTCGCATTCTAGGTGATAGTGGTAGCGATTAAATAATTGCCAACTCTATACAAAATTAATGTGAAAGAGGTTATCAATCTCATTAACAAGCTACAGTATATACCTAAGTATAAGAACGAATTAGGTAATATTTGCCTTTTGACTAATGACTCAAATAGATATTCTGATCCTTTCAAATGGCCCAGGTGAAGTAGCAACCTGGGTGCGTCCAGTAGTAAAGGCGTTGCGGCAAGAACTAGGGGATGACCGTTCTTTAGCGAGGATTTCTGTGGTATTGTCGCCTTGCTCAAATGCTAGTGGTAAAGAAGCTGCGATCGCTCTTTCTTTCCCAGAAGTAGATAGAGTTCAGGGAGCAGAACATTTTTGGCAATTTTTGCTTTGGGGCAAAACATTTGAAAGTTGGGATTGGAGAAGTCGCGGTGTAGTCGTTTTTCTGGGCGGCGATCAAATTTTCCCCGTAATCATCGGCAAAAAGCTGGGATATCGCACAGTTGTTTACGCCGAATGGGAAGCTAGATGGCATAACTGGATAGATCGCTTTGGAATCATGAAACCCGAAGTTGCAGCCCGTGTTCCCCAGAAATATGCTCACAAATTCACTGTTGTCGGTGATTTGATGCTAGAAGCAGCAGAGGAAAGCCTAGATTCAAATTCTCCTTTGCCTATTACTCCATCAAAAACTGAATTGATTGGTTTACTCCCTGGTTCAAAAGCAGCAAAATTAGCCCAAGGAGTACCATTATGTTTAGCTATTGCCGAATACGTTCGTACAAAAAGACCGCAAACCAGATTTGTAATTCCTGTAGCCCCAACTTTGGATTTACAAACTTTAGCTAGTTTTGCCGATCCCCAAAAGAACTCTATTGCTGAAAGTTTTAGCTTTGGTGGTGCTTCCTTAATTATCCCAGAGGATGCTAAAGGCAAGGCATTGCTCAAAACTGCAACGAGCTTAACTGTGGAACTGTGGCAAGAAAACCCTGCATATCACTTATTATCCCAGTGCTGCATCTGCTTAACTACGGTGGGGGCAAACACTGCCGAACTTGGTGCTTTAGGAGTGCCAATGATTGTTTTACTACCAACCCAGCAACTTGATGCCATGCGTTCTTGGGACGGTTTACCCGGATTGCTAGCAAATCTGCCAGTCGTCGGTACGCTATGCGCTAAGGTGATTAATTGGTCATTTCTGAGATTTGTGAGACGCAAAGGTTTATTAGCATGGCCAAATATCTGGGCACAGGAAGAGATAGTCCCAGAACTTATGGGTAAACTTAAATCGCAAGAAGTTGGGGAAATGGTTTTAGACTTTTTGGCGAATCCAGAAAAATTGGATGATATGCGCGCTAAACTCCGTAATACTCGCGGCGAAAGCGGTGCAGCCCAGAAAATAGCACAGATTGTTGCTGAGGAAATTGGGAAGTCGCGAGAGATGAGGGAGTAATGGAAGCAACATCTCCCTCATTTTTCACTCTGGCTTAATCTGAAGATTCTCCATCCCTGCGCCCAAGTTCAAAAATGCCAGCACCCATACAGGCTAATATACCTGTACTAATTCCCCAACTCTCACCTAAACTAATTTCCAGACCCCAGTTACATAAAGCGCCGACTACCAAAAAAGGCACAATGCTAAATAGTGAGGCGTAGAAAGCATTTTGGGATTCTCTGGCTTTACGAGTCTTTTCAAACTCTGTCTGGCTGGTGTAGAGCGATCGCTCGGCAAAGTTAAACCAGCGATTGAGTTGTTCGATTACCCATTCATTAACTCTGGAAAAACCTAGATATAGTGCCAATGACCACAAACTCGCTCCGGCGATCGCGATCGTGTCTAACTCAAAACGGAAAGGTAAAATTTCAGTCAGCATTGCTTGGGATAGTCCTGCAAAGGGTCAACTTTAGCTGTGAGTAGATGCTAAATAAACCTCTTGTGCAATTTTAAGCATAAAGGCTAACAAGATTTCAACTACTTAGTAAATATCCAGCTTCTTAGCTTGTTTACACCCGCTTTACACCCATTCTCTATCTAAAGGTATCAAAAAATACTTCACATTTTAGTCTAAGGGCGTGTTTATAAATAAAAAATAAAGAGCACCATAGTAATTCCCCCAGGACAGGTATTTTAAAAGAGACAGTCATAGTATTTGAATGGGGTAAAATGGCTCGAAAAGCTTATCCTACAGACGTTTCTGATGTCGAATGGGATTTGATAAAATCAATGATTCCAGCAGAACGTCAGCCTTCATCGTGGAAAAAAGCGTGAAGTAGATATGCGGGAGGTAGTAAATGCAATCTTTTACATATTGCGTGCAGGTTGCTCGTGGCGAATGATGCCTCACGATTTACCTGCATGGCAAACGGTATATTCATATTTCCGACGCTGGGAGCGTAAAGGAGTATGGCACAAAGGACTCGAAATTATCAAACTTTGCGATCGCACCTGCTCTCTTCTAAAATTGAGCTATCTATTAATATTTCCCCGCTTACCCTCTTTGATGCCTCTCTGCTGCCACATCCCACCGATCGCAGTAATTGAATAATTTGTAATTCGTAATTCTAATTCGTAATTATAAAATTTAATCACGAATTACAAGATTACAAGAGACTTATCCGAAAATGGTAAATGTATACGGTAAAGGAATTTCAGGGATTATAAGGGAATGTGCGATGCCTGCGGCGGGCTGCGCCTACGCTGGATTAGGTATACGAAAGAATAGGAGTTTGAGCATAAACTACGGTCAAATTATCAGTTTAGAGGCAAAAATATTGGTAAAATAAATTTTATTATTTACCAAAATATTTAAATATTAATATCTAGTAAAAGTAAACAATTAAGCCGTAGCCTGACTAACCCACAAACGGTCATAATTATCTGGCTATACTTGTGCCTTGCTAGTTTGTTGACTAAAGTTTGGGTTCAACACACCTTAAACCATAGCGTTAGTAACGAAAATAACGATTTGAGTAGCTAAAATGGTGCTTTTGTAACGAAAACTCTGATGTTTGTCACGAAAATAATGAATTTAGTAACCAAAATGGTTTTTTATAACGAAAATTCTAATGTTTGTAACAAAAAAAATGGGTTTTTATAATGAAAATTGCGACTTGATATCATGTCCGCCAAATTACCCATAATAAAATAACCCCACCCCCAACACCCTCCCCGCCTGCGGGGAGGGGAGACAAAGCACAGCTTTGGCGGGGTGGGGTTCTTCGGGTTTAATAAGCAATCAAGCGGACATGATATGAGTTAGTTAAGTCGCAATTTTTATAACTAAAATTAGGGTTAATATTCAGAGAATATCGCGTTTTGCCAGATATTGGTACATCTGCCAACGTGCATCTACTTCAGCTTGGGCTTGTTCTAACAAGTGCTTGGCAACGTCGGGTTTACTCTTGGTGAGCATCTTGAAGCGATTTTCTTGATACATCGAATGTTCTACAGATTGCGTAGGCGATCGCATATCCAATTGCAATGGATTTTTACCCTGGTTAAGCAACTCTGGATTATGCCGATACAGTAACCAACGACCTGATTCTACCAGAGTTTTCTGATGATTCATCCCGGTAGTCATGTTTATGCCGTGGGCGATGCAATGGCTGTAAGCAATAATCACTGATGGGCCATCATAAGCCTCTGCTTCTAAAAATGCTTTGAGAGTATGTTCATCTCTAGCGCCAAGGGCTACACTCGCTACGTAGACATTTCCGTAGGTCATGGCAATCATCCCTAAGTCTTTTTTAGGTGCTGGCTTACCACTAGCAGCATATTTTGCAACTGCGGCTCGTGGTGTAGCTTTGGAAGACTGACCGCCTGTATTAGAATACACTTCTGTATCCATTACCAAGATGTTGACATTCCGACCACTAGCAATTACGTGATCGATGCCGCCAAAATCGATATCATAAGCCCAACCGTCACCGCCAACAATCCAGACGCTTTTTCTCACCAAGTAATTAGCGAGAGATTTGAGATTTTGGATTTGAGATTTGAGACTGGGGTCGAGAGTTACAATTTCATCTAACCTCTGCTGCAACAGTGCTATCCTTTCGCGCTGTTCCCAAATGTCAGCCTCAGATTTTTGTTCAGCTTTCAGGATTGACTGGGCAAGGTTTTCATCGATTTCACTTCCCAATCGTTGCAACAATTCCGCCGCAAACTCAGCTTGTTTGTCGAGGGAAAGGCGGAAGCCAAAACCAAATTCGGCATTATCTTCAAATAGATTATTAGACCACGCGGGGCCGCGTCCTTCGGCGTTGGTTGTCCAAGGAGTGGTGGGGAGATTACCACCATAAATTGAGGAACAACCTGTTGCATTGGCAATGACGGCGCGATCGCCAAACAATTGTGTTAATAATTTTAGATAAGGTGTTTCACCACAACCTGCACAAGCACCGGAGAATTCAAACAAAGGTTCTTGCAGTTGTTGTTGGCGAATCTGGTTTAATTTTAGCGATCGCCTGTCAGGATTAGGTAAACTCAAAAAGAAATTCCAGTTTTTCCGTTCTTGCTTTTGTAAAGGCAACTGCTGTGCCATATTAATTGCTTTCAGTGATGGCTCAGATTTATTTTTAGCAGGGCAAATGTTTACACAAATAGTGCATCCCGTGCAATCTTCTGGGGCAACTTGAATGGTAAATTTTTGATTGGCAAAGTCTTTATCTTTTGCACCAGTTGACTTGAAAGTTGGTGGTGCATTAACTAACTCATCGGCTTGATAAGCCTTAGCACGGATGGCACTGTGGGGACAAACCATGACGCACTTACCGCATTGTATGCATACATCCGGTTCCCACACAGGTATCTCTTCAGCAACGTTACGTTTTTCCCACTTAGCAGTACCTACGGGAAAGGTGCCATCAACTGGTAGTCTGCTAACAGGTAAGTCATCACCTTCCCATACCATGATTTTGCCCAGAACTTCTCGCACAAATTCGGGAGCGGAGTCCAGCAATTTTGGATTTTGGACTTCGGCTTCGCTCAGTCGAACGATTTTAGATTTTAGATTATTGATTGTCTGTGGTACATCTACTTTATGCAAGTTGTCTAAGGTGTTGTCTACAGCTTGCAAGTTCATGCGGACAACTTCTGCACCTTTTTTACCGTAGGTTTTTTCAATCGCTTGTTTGATTTTAGCGATCGCTTCTTCTTGCGGCAAGACACCCGCTAAGGCAAAGAAGCATACTTGCATAATGGTGTTAATTCTGCCACCCATGCCACTTTCACGGGCAACCTGGCTGGCATTTATCACATATAACTTCAAATGCTTGTCGATAATTTGCTGCTGCACCTTCAACGGCAGATGTTCCCAGACGGTATCTGCATTGTATGGACTGTTAAGCAGCAAAGTCGCTCCAGGAATCGCAGCCTTTAAAATATCTATGCGTTCCAGAAATCCCCAGTGATGACAACCAATAAAGTTGGCTTGGTCAATTAAATAGGTAGAGCGAATTGGCTTTTTACCGAAGCGGAGGTGAGAAACGGTTATTGAGCCAGATTTTTTGGAGTCAAAGACAAAGTAGCCTTGGGCGTAATTGTCGGTTTCTTCACCAATGATCTTGATGGAGTTTTTGTTAGCGCCAACAGTGCCATCAGCACCCAACCCATAGAACATTGCCCTGACAACATTATCCGATTCTGTAGAGAAATTAGGGTCAAAGCTGAGAGAAGTATAAGTAACGTCGTCATTAATCCCGATAGTAAAATGCTTCTTCGGCTGGCTTTGCACGAGATTATCAAAGATGCCCTTCACCATCGCCGGGGTAAATTCTTTAGAAGAAAGACCATAACGACCACCAATAATTTTAGGGTATGAGAAAGTATTTTCTCCGCCTGCCCTCTTATCTCCCCACGCTTCATGGATAGCAGCCACAACATCCAAATACAAAGGCTCACCAGCGCTACCAGCTTCTTTGGTGCGGTCGAGAACTGCGATCGCTTTTACACTAGTTGGTAATACTGCAACAAACTTTTGGACATCAAAGGGGCGGTAAAGTCGCACTTTGACTACACCAAGTTTTTCACCACGGGCGTTAAGGTAATCTACTGTTTCATGGACGGTTTCACAGCCTGAACCCATCAGAACAATAACGCGATCGGCATCCTTAGCGCCGTAATATTCATAGATTTTATAATGCCTTCCCGTGCGTTCTCCAAATTCATCCATGATGCGCTGGACAATTTCTGGACAAGTGTTGTAGTAAGGGTTAGCGCCTTCACGCCCTTGAAAGTAAACATCGGGGTTTTGGGCAGTCCCGCGCAATACTGGACGATCTGGGGTGAGGGCACGGCTGCGGTGGGCGAGTATTAGGTTATCGTGGATTAGCGATCGCAAATCATCATCTGACAGCAATTTGACTTTCTGCACTTCATGTGATGTGCGGAAGCCATCAAAGAAATGCATAAACGAGACTCGCGTCTCTAAAGTAGCAGCATGAGCAATGAGAGCAAAATCTTGACTTTCCTGCACCGAAGCGGAACACAGTAGAGCAAAACCAGTTGCACGAGCTGCCATCACATCGCTATGATCACCAAAAATTGATAACGCATGAGTAGCCAAAGAACGGGCGGCAACGTGAACCACAGCGCTAGTCAACTCACCAGCAATTTTGTAGAAGTTGGGTATCATCAACAATAATCCCTGAGATGCCGTGAAGGTGGTACTCAAGGAACCTGTTTGCAATGCTCCATGTACAGCACCAGCCGCTCCCCCTTCGCTCTGCATCTGCACGACGCTGGGAATAGTACCCCAGAGGTTAGGACGACCTTCTGCTGACCAAGCATCAGCCCATTCACCCATTGCTGAAGAGGGGGTGATGGGATAAATGGCAATCACTTCATTTAATTTGTAAGCAACACGGGCAACAGCTTCATTCCCGTCGATGGTTGCAAAGGTTTTGTTCATAATATGATTTTTGTCCCCGCCTCTAAGCTGCATTATCAGAACATGTGGATATAAGAATCAGAAATAGCCAGTACTGGAAAGTAAGTATATTATCTGCATTAAAAATTTCACGGTAGGATTTACTCCGTGTTTAAAGGATATGTTGATACTTTTAGGCTCTTAAATTAACTTTCAATCAATACTGCATCTATTAATATCTCATCCGCAATACTGCATCTATTAATATGTATTAATAATGTACTCAATGACCAAAGTCTTTGTTTTAAAAGACTTTTAGATAATATATTCTTTTTTGTGGGGTACAGGGACGGGAATATTACATTGTTAATCGCCGATTTCCATACCATTGACTCAAATCATCCTCAATCGCCTCAATAATCGCGATCGCCTCAGTTATTGATTTTGCATCGGCAGCTAAAAGTGCAAACGCTTGCTCAACCCGTTGTTGATAGTCCTGCGGGCAAATAGCAAACCTATTAGCAAGTGCGAGTGCCCCTTTTTCATTCAACAGGTAATCTTCATTGAGCGCGAATAAAACTTGATTCATACACGCGACACTGCGGAAACAACAACCTGCTGCGTAAACAACATCATTGCGTGCAATCGCCTTTTTTGCGACCAACAGCGAGAAACTTATTTCCCAGGCGAAAGTATCAATAGTTGCCTGTTTCAGCCCAACTGGATACGGTTTTGTTTTGAGCTTCAAAGCTTCTAAAACACCATTAGGGTCATAAAGTGCGTGACAAAAAGCAATTTCTCCCATATAAATCGAAGATACAAAACCATGAGGATGTCCTGGTTGATAATCAATAGTAATACGTCCGTTATGGCAATCATCAATCACACGATTTACCTTCACCAAATCGCGATAGAGAAAATCTACACCTACACCTTGAACCTTTAGCCAACCACCACCATTAATCCACTTTCCCCATTCCCCGATCGCAGTAATCAAATTTACACGATGGTTATCATCAAGCTCACAAGCAAGGCGATTTAGAGCAATTAAATCGGGCGGATTTTCTGGATTATAATATATTCCCAAATCCACATCTGACTTTAGGGTATGGTAGCCCCGTGCCCGTGAACCACCTAATGAGACGGCTGTAATTCCCTCAATTGACCGCAAACTTGAAACAATATGGTTAATGAATTGAGGCAATTCTTTATTCATAGATTTTTGCAAATTACAAATTAGTATTACTTGCTTGTTGTGATAGAATCTACACCATCTGTCTTCAACTGACCATCTTCCATATAAATGATGCGATCGGCAATATCAAGGATGCGGTTATCGTGGGTAACTAGCAAAATCGTACATCCTTGTTCTTTAGCTAGCTTCTGCATTATTTCTACGACATCACGCCCAGATTTTTTGTCGAGTGCAGCAGTGGGTTCATCTGCTAAAACAATCTTAGGATGACTAACTAAAGCACGAGCGATCGCAACCCGTTGCTTTTGCCCTCCAGATAGTTTCTCTGGGTAATAATCTATACGATCTCCTAAACCGACAGTTTCCAAAATAGCGATCGCTTTGGCATCAATATCCTGATTCAGAAAATCGTCATGCAACTCTAAGGACATCCGCACATTTTCTCTTGCTGTTAAAAAAGTCATCAAGTTATGAGCCTGGAAAATATAGCCAATTTGGCGGCGAAGTTTAGTTAATTGCAGCTTTTTAGCGCCACGAATTTCCTCTCCTAAAATTTTGAGACTACCTTCTTGAGCAGAACGCAATCCACCCATTAAGGTTAACAAGGTGGTTTTCCCCGATCCAGAGGGGCCAGTCATAATAACGATTTCCCCAGCCTTAATCTCCAAATTAATATCAAATAAGACTTGTTTTAGAAGCGCACCTTCACCAAAGTAGTGGTTGAGGTTACTAATAGAAATTACAGATTCTAAAACAGAAAGTGTTGAGTTGGAATTTTCTGGTAAAGATTTTTGCAACATTATGATTTTATAAAGTATTGGGTATAGAGAAATAATTCTTGTAGAGACACGATTCATCGCATCTAAAAAACATCGGCAGGATCAGCAGATCGTAACTTCCGCATTGCGATCGCCCCAGAAACACTACACATAATCACGGTTAAAATCCAAACCTGGATCGCCCGTTCTATTTTCATAAAAATAGGAAGCATTGTCGCAGCGTAGGTAACTTGATACAACCCAAAAGAAAGGAAGAATCCAGGCAGAAAACCTAAGATAGCCAATAACAATGCTTCTTGAATTAGAACTCCTAAAAGATAGTTATCGGTGTATCCCATTGCTTTGAGGGTGGCATATTCTGGCAAGTGGTCAGAAACATCCGAGTAAAGGATTTGGTAGACAATCACGATGCCAACAATAAACCCAACTCCTGTACCTAAACCGAAGATAAAACCAATGCCAGTACCGGCTTCCCAGTAAGTTCTCTCGACTTTGGCAAACTCTTCTGGAGTGAGGACTCTGACATCTTTAGGTAGTCCATTGACAAGTTGCGATCGCACTTTTTCTGTATCGGCATCAGATTTAAGCGTAATCAATCCAACTTCGATGCGATCGGGTTTACGTTCTGGGAATAGCTGGAGAAAAGTAGAGTCACTGGTGATCACATTCCCATCGGCAGCAAAGGAAGCACCATCAGTAAACAAGCCCTTAACAAAGACGGCTTTACTATTCAGTTCCGTGTCAAATTTGCCTGTTTTCTTAAAGATATCGCCAACTGCCCCGTATTCTGGACGACCTGCCTGGTCAAATATAACTTGATACAACTGTTTAAGGTGATCTTGATTTTGCTTAATTTCGGACGATTTGAATGGTGATTGTGCCGGATCGACACCCCAAACTAAAATGGCGCGTTCAAGACGTGTTTCAGGATTTCGCCACTGTCCGGTACTGATGTAGACAGAATTAACTGACTGAACACCTTCATAAGCTAATGTTTGATAAAGTCGCTCTCTAGAAAAGTTTTTTACAGAAAACAAAGTTTGAAATTGGGGACTAATTAAAACCAAATCTGCCTGTAAATTGCGATGAGGTTTCACAGCAGCATCAAAAAGTGCACTTTCAAATCCCAACTGGATAAACATCAGCATATCCGCAAAGGTAATACCTGCGACTGCAACAGCCAGACGGGTTTTTTCTTTCATTAACTGCCGCCATGCTAGCGGCGTTTTGCGAAATAGTTTAGAAAACATATTTAAAAAACCCTTTAATAACCCAGTGTTTCAGCTTGCTGTTCAAGCTGGCGCTCTCGCATGAAAAGAAATAAGGGAAGACCTAAAGAAACACCAACTAAAAGATTGCAGACAACGTAAACCCAGAGATTTTGCATTTTCAGACGTGTTCCTTCCCAAAATATGAATGTCCACAAAACTAGGGATGAAACAATAAGATCCATGCCAAAAAAACCAGAAATTTTGTTGGCAAAGAGTTGTTCAAAAAACAGCTTTATATCAAGACCATGCTCTAAGATGAATGGAACAAACTGGGAGTAAGGTAGAACAAAGCCAAGTATACAAAGCAGAAGATATATGACTTTAACCATGATTAAATTCACTTGATAAAGATGCTGGAATACAAGAGACAACAACTCTATATTTCAATCGCTGTCTGTATCTGTAAGTTAGTGAAACCTGCAACTCGTTTGCTGTCTTCAGGATTAAGGCGAATTTTTACCTCAACTACTCGGCTATCGAGGTTCTCCCCTGGCTGGTTGCTGAAAACGTTTTGTCTATTCACCTGCAAACCAATTTGGGCAACGGTTCCTCGCAGTTCACCGATAAATGCCTGACTGCTAATTACTGCCTGTTGTCCTAGTTTCACTTTACCGATGTCGGTTTGATAAACTTCTGCTACTGCCATCATCTGGTTTGTTTGCGCTAAGTCTGCAATGCCAGAATCACTAATTTTTTCTCCGACTCGCGTATGAATTTTGATGATTTGTCCCGCCATCGGTGCTTTGATGTAAGCAGCCGCCAACTCGGTTTGGGCATGTTTGAGTGTGGCGATCGCATTTTCAACTTCTGTCTTGGCTGCGGCGACATCTACAGGTCGGACTTCTGCAATACTGGTCAGCGTAGCTTTGGCTTCACTGACTTGCTTGCTACCAGTGGCGTTAGTGCGAGCGAGTGCTGCTTTGGCTTCGGCAAGTTGTTTGCTAGCAGTGGTGTTAATCCGGTTGAGAACTGCTTTGGCTTCGTCTACTTGCTGTTTGGCAGTTTCTACAGTCAAACCTTTGCTATCGTACAAAGAATTAGAAACTGCGCCTTGAGAATAGAGCTGCTGATAACGTTGATATTCGGCTTCGGCATTTTTGAGTTCTGCCTCTAGCTTCTTAATGGTTGCCTCTTGCGCTATTCTGTCGCCTTCCCACTGTGCCTCTATGCGGAATATGGCTTCCTGTTGCGCTGTTTTGTCTCCTTGAGATTGGGCCTGGAGACGTTCAACGCTTGCCTGCTGGGCCTGAATTTCTCCTGCTTTTGCTCCTGCTTGCACTTGAGCGAGTTTAGCTTGAGCAACTCTGACTTGTTGTTGGGCTTGTAGTACAGCAGTTTGCAAGCGATCGCGGGCGTCTAAAATTGCTACCACCTGTCCGGCTTTAACACGATCGCCTTCTTTGACTAGAATTTTGGCAATGCGATCGCCATCCAATGCTAAGGGCGCAAACAAGCTAATTACCTCTGCTTCCGGTTCTAGCCGTCCTAATGCAGCTACTTTTTGAATGTTGGGTGTGGTTTCAACTGGCTCAGATTTCTTAGCTTGACCAACTAATCCAAACTGAGAAATTCCATAAACAACAATTCCACCTGTAATAGCAGTAGCTGCAATTACTAATGTAATTAGCCCTTTTTTAGAAGTTTTTTCTGACAGCTTTTGAACCATGTATTTTACTCTCCTAAAAATTTATTTTATTTATATTAAATAAGTTAGTTTTTTCAAAAATAATCCAGGCTAATTTATTATACATATAGCAGTTTACAACAAGCATGAAATATATACCCTAACTCTAAAAACGTTATACAGTCTCCGTTTCAATTTACATTTTGGCTGTATGTTGCGGTAAATATGCTGTCAGCATTGTGCCTAACAATGCACATTGTTCAATAAAATCAATTGTTTCATTCCCCCATAACTTCTCCAGAATTAAACCATCTACAAAGCTCAAAATAAAGGAAGCCAATACCGAATCTTGAATCCCAAATAAATCGCAAATCGCCTCCTGGTAACGCTGATTATTCCGCTTAAAAATACTATTTTTTAACATTTCTTGAGAGTCTTTGTGTTGGCAAAAATCAATCCAAATGTAAGTCCATTTAATGAAGTAATCTTCATTTTTCACTAGATATCTTCCTAGTGCTTCCATTGATTCTTGTAGCGTTTGTGCTCCTTGTAATTCAGCTAATGCTGTACTTAAGTCTTGCTCACAAATCTCCTGGGCCAATTGCTCAAATAGAGCTTGCTTGCTAGGAAAATAGTGGTACAACGTACCAGTAGAAACCCCTAATCCCTCAGCAATTTGGCGCATAGTGATGGAACCATAGCCTTTTTGGGCAAATAAATCAAAGCACTTGTCGAGCAGTTCTTTACGGTATTGCTCATGGTCAACAATCTTTGGCATGACTTAAGTTATTTATATCGAACGATTGTTATATATAATTTTAGCATCTTTATTACTGAGATGTAAAAACGTAGTTGATGAATTTAAATCGAACATCCGTTATAGTTTAATCCAATTTTGCGCTAGATGTAATACTTATAAATTTTTATGTTTGCTACTTAGTATAAACCTATGATTCTTTTTGGGAAAAACACCGTATATTATAGGACAATAACTGTAAAATAATAACCAGTATCTTTTTTATACGGTAAAATAATAATTAATGTGTTTTTTCTTAAGTGTAATTTATGCCTTATCGGAGAAAATTTTTAACAAGAGCAGGATATACTACCCTTTCTGCCTTATTGACTATGGGGTTTTTACAAAAAGATAAGCAAAAAGAAAACCATAGTACGGCTTCTATTGCAGCAAATTATACAACTAACAATTCTTCTCTTCGGCAATTAGCTGCCGCCAAAGGAAAGCGTTATGGCGCAGCAATTGCTAGTGATATTTTGCTAAAAGAGAAGGATTACGCTAGCCTGATTGCTCGTGAATGTTCGATTGTGACACCGAATGGTGAATTAAAATGGGACGCCACTGAACCACAGCCAGGATTATTTACCTTTGAATCAGCAGATGCGATCGCCAATTTCTGCCAAAAGCATAATATAGACTTGCACGGGCATACCCTTTTCTGGCACATGGGAAGACCGGACTGGGCAACATACCCCCCTACACTTAAGATGATCGAACGCCATGTTAAAGGAGTTATGGGGCATTATCGCAATAGTCCCGTTTTAAAGTCTTGGGATATTGCCAATGAAATTATCGTTGATAATGAAAATGAAACTGACAACGCAACAACCGGTTTGCGTAAAGGGGTAAAACCAGAATTAATTCGAGATTTGTTTTTAATTGCCGCTTCAGTTGATAGCAGCAAGAAATTTTACCTAAACGATTTTGGCATCGAAGGCACCACATGGAAATCAGACCGTTTCTTAAAAATGGTCGAATATCTGAAGAATAGTGGCGTTAAAATTGACGGGGCAGGTATCCAATCGCATCTATGGTTTTCTACTGCCTATGGTTTTGACGAGAAAGGATTTAATTCCGTCTTAAAACGGCTTAACGATCTTGAAGTTAAACCAATAATCACAGAATTAGATATTATTATTGATACGCCATTGCCCGATAGTATTAAAAAGCTAGACCAGATGGTAGCCGACAGTTACAAGCGATATCTTGATCTGTGCTTTGCGGCTAAAGTCGATACTGTCATTACATGGGGGCTTACTGACCGTCATACCTGGATACGTCATCCCGACTGGATGCCAAGAAAAGTCTTTAGAGACAATCCAAATCTTTGGAAATTTCTGCGTCCACTTCCCTTCGATGAGAACCTGCAACCTAAACCTGCCCGCAATGCTATCGCCCAGGCTTTTCAGGAATCAACTTAATATTCCAACTAGATGTAAATATAGCGTTTCCTCACCAACTGAGGTACACCCAAATCTTCTTTACCAAGGTTCAGTAGATTTGAAAATGTACCTCACTATGCCGGAAACTACTATGGCATTTTTAAGTATTATTCTAAGTAAAATAAATTAAAATATTTTTTGTTATTCACGATTATGAAAGTTGAATAAGAATTACTGACTAATCAATCATTAAATCTTAGTACAACATTTCATAAATTCGTGACGAATTGAGCAACCTACTGGTCAAGCTACGAACTTTTGAAATTTCGTACTTAGAAATACCAGCAGGTTATTTTTTTTTCGTTTACTTGAGATACTCCAAATTTCTCGCAAAAATAATGTGCCAACAAACCAAGGCTCAACTAAGTAACGTCTCCAAAGTCTTTTTGGTTCAGATAACAAGCGATATAACCATTCCAATCCCACCTTTCCCATCCAGCGAGGAGGAGTAGGTATTGCTCCTGCTATATAGTCCATACAGGCTCCACTAGTCAAAATAGTGTTGGCATGAATATGTTCAAGATTTTCGTAAATCCAATACTCTTGGCGTGGCATACCCATCCCTACCATTAATATATGGGGTTTGTAAGCATTAATTGCAGCCACAGTGGCAAGATTTTCTTGACTATCTTTATCTATATCAATATAGCCATGAGCGCAAGCAATCTGTAAACCAGGAAATTTCTGGCATAAAATATTTGCTGCATTTTCAGCAACTCCTGGCTTTGAACCTAAATAGAATACACGCCAGCCTTTACTAGCAGCTTCTGCCATCAGAGGCCATACCCAATCAGCATAGGTTACTCTTTGTTCCCGTTTAATTGGAAAACCCAACAGCTTTCCAAGAAACACTAGAGGCATACTATCAATATGGGTATATTCTGCCTTCGCATAAAAAGCTTGCATTTTTGGATCGTTATGGAAGAGATAAAGACTATGTAAGTTGTGATTAGCAATAATCCATTTTTCATCTCGATCAATAGATTCTTCAATCAATAAATTTAAGTCAAGGATAGAGAGTGCATCCACTTGAGCACCAATAAGTTTATAAGAAAATCGCTTTTTCATATCTTATTTTTATTTTGATAAATATGAGATTTTATCTCAAGGTCAAGGTGAAGATTGTAAAATTAATTAGCAACATTTCAATACTGAAGTACCTAAATATTTAAATGCCTAATTTTTTAGCTAAAAATTATTATCTAACTATAACTAAAAAGTACTTGTTTTTATGAGGATGTCTGCGATATTTTGCGCTCTTGCATTCCAGGAATATTTTTCTGTAATTAAAGTATATGCTGTATCTACAATTGACTGATATTTATCAATATTTGAAGCAGCATCTAGTATTGTCTTAGCGATTTCTTCGCTAGAGTATCCTGTTACTAACAAGTGTTCTAAATTGCGAAATTCTTCTAAACCTCGCAAGCCTTCTGGTGTTGATACAACTAATTTTCTACTAGCAAAATAATCTAATGCTTTATTGCGAGCACCACCTGCTACTGCTTGTTTTGAAAATGGCAACAAAGCAATATCTGCATATTTCAGATGGGCTACAAAATCTTCTCTTTTAGGTAAAAAGCCTAAAAAAGAAATATTAGAGGGTATTGGTTCTGAAATATCACTACTATCTCTGCCAATAACAACAAAATGTACTTTCTCTTGATGGCTTTCAAGGGATTTCGCGACCTCGATAGCCATTGATACAGACATATCATTAGTTGGAAATTGAAATGTTTTGGGAGCAATAATAACCACTATTTTAGCTGGTCTAAATGCTTGATAGGGGTCTTTATCTGGAAAAACTTCAGTATTGAGTAAGTCTTGAGTCACTCCATTCCCGATAGAATAAATTTGCTGTGGAGTTTTTCCATACCATTGGGAAATTAGTTTAGGAATTGATTCACCTGCTGCAATAATTGGACTACCAGAGAATATTAAAATTCCCTGAGCAATATATGTCTTAATACATTGTGCAAACTCTTTGAAGGGATTGGCAACTGAAAACAAGCGCATCCAGTATTCATAAGGCGAAAATGTATGAAAATCTAAGACAAGAGAGGAACTACTGTGTTTTCTCAGCTTTAGTGAAACTAAAGCAGCCAATCCAGGTAGTGTTTCTTGAGCATACACAATGTCTGGACAAAACTCGTCGATGCACTTTTCTATAGATTGAATATATGACCTCAAGCTTCTTGAACCAATAGAAAAAGAAGGTGCATAATTAACAGATGAACAATCTAAACCTAGCTGAAAAACATCAAAATGTTTAGTAAGATATTGTCCTAAATAAAAAGGTCTAGTAAATGCACCAAATGGCTGACTAGAATCGAGGGTTGAGACAATTAGTAAGCGTTTACCCATAAAATGATTGCTGATTATTATTTTATAATTTGAAACTAGATTTGTCAAATCCTCAAGATAGTTATAATTTTATCCAAATATCATCCAATTAATGACTATCATGCAAGTCTTAAACTCCTGAGCTAGTTTGATTAATATCCTCAGAAAATGTGGGAGAGGTGCCCAAATCTTTGTAGCCAATAATTGCTCTGATATAGGGTAAGAACCAGTACAATATCCAGAATGGCCCAGAGTGTCTGCTACAAAATATAGTCCATGATTTCAATGGAAATCCTTTAATTTCTAGTACTTTTTTCAAGCGCTCTAATAGATTTAAATTGGTATCGGCCCAACTATTGCGGATAGAGTTTTTAGTACAAGTCCCAATATACCCAGGAGCTACCCATATTTTACAACCCAATTTACGCGCTCTCAGGGCATAATCTAAATCTCCTAAACTATGAACAAAAGCTGTATCAATATTGCCAACTTTGGCGGCAACACTTTTATGAATTAGCACGCAGTTACCATACATAGCATCGCATTGTTGGATAACGAAACTTGGTTCTAAAAATTCAAATTTATTAGAATACCACTTTTTAGATTTTACCGCTCCTCCATAGGTTGCTTTTCCTGTAATTAAGTCTTTAGTTGAACCAACTACAATTGAGTCTGCATAACCAAGTTCCGTCAAATTTTGATGAACCTGCAACAGTTTAGTCACAGCATTGGCTTCCAGAAATGTGTCATCATTCAACCACAGATAATAATCATATTGATATTTGATTGCCTCACCAAAAGCGAGATGCATTCCTCCCACCCAAAATAAATTGCCATTACCTTGAAGAATTTGTACTTCTGGATATTCTGCTTTAACAGCCTCTGTAGTCCCATCAGAACTCCCATCATCAGTTAAATAAACATCACAATGTTTTTTTTGCTGATATAAAGCATTTAGACAGGCAAGAGTTGTATTCCGCCTGTTATGGCAGGTCATAATTACGGCTAGATTTGCTTGCTTCATATTATTATCCTCATATAATATCTACAAAAAAATTAATCCAGATCATAAACTTACGGGTTAAAACTTAACCATTTTTTCTATCCAGCCACTGAAATTAATATCTAAATTGAAGTTCTTTAGTTTTTGTTCCATTTTTCTGGCTACCAAAATATATCGATGCCAAACTGATACACGAGGCATATTAAGTCTGATAACCTCTTGACATAACCATAGATATTTTTCTGAATTGATATTGAATCTTTTCAATCTTTTTATTTGTGCATTCCAATCATTATAAAAAAATAAGTTGAAATAATGAATGGATATCATATCATCGAAATGTTTAATTTGTAGTTCTTTTGATAAACGGTTATGTAAAGGTAATGGATAACTATAATTAGTAGGAAGGTGTTCGACGTTTTCTTCCAAGGCACATAAAGTTACAGACAAAACAGACTGCTCAACAAAATAAATACCCTGGGGAGGGGTAATATCCAAGCGCATTACTTTTTCAAAGTTCTCTTTCCAAGTTGTAAATATACCTGCACTCCTTCTTACAGCAATCAAACCAGAATTCCAGTAAGCTCTGATTCTCTTATTACCAATTGGTGTGTCAACAAATACCTCACGCTTTACTCCCAGTACTTCATATAGTTTTTGCCAATACCATTCTTGAGGATCTTGGAGGCCTGTAGAACCAATTCCTTGACCATACTCAGGACGCATCCGTACATTACAATCTACAGGCAATAAAAATTCTTTTGGCTCAGAAAAAAAGCATTTGTCACTGTCTAAAAAAACCAATATTTCTGCATCAACATTTTGTTCTGCATAGGCACAAACCAAGGGTTTATTAGCTAAATAATATTCATGAAATTCTCGATTTATCGGGATTTGTTGATGAGTCACCTGCAATGCTTCAAAGGCTTGTTGGGTTTGCTTTAAAATCGGTTCACCTACTCTAGGATGAAAACTATATATAGGTGTATTTTTCAATTCGCCGCAGAACTTACGAATACTTTCCGCAAGCATCAAAGATTGACCTTCTAAACGACCAGGTTCTGTACAAATTATAAAAGCTATAGGTATTGACATATTGTGAAGTATTGATTTACTAAGTTAATTACTCAATGAAGATTTCTTGGCTATCATCAATATTTCCTGAAACAAGGCCGAATAACGACGTGCTTGAAGTTCTAGAGTGAATTCTTGCTCGGCTTTATCACGAGCATAAAATGATAGTTTTTGCAACCTCTGTTCATTTTCAAGTACCCAGGTGATTCCTTTGGCAAAATCTTCAACTTCATAAGGTTTAGCCAAATAGCCATTCTGCTGATGATCAACAATATCTTTTAAGCCAGTAGCATTAAACGCCACAACTGGAGTACCACAAGCGAATGATTCTGAAGCTGTCTGTCCAAAAGATTCTTGAAGAGATGGTACAAGCATCACATCAGCTGCTGAGTAAACAGTTGCTAAAGATATAGCATCGTGTAAGTGTCCCAAATAGTGGGTTTTGAAACCTAAATCAGGTGGATTTTCGGGTTGAGATGCTCCAAAAATCACAACTTCCAAGTCATCCTTCCAGCCAGATTTACTCAATTCTTGTAAAGCTGGTTGCAATAAATGAAATCCTTTATTTCTATCGCTTGTTGCTTCTATCGCTCCAAAAAGTATCAACTTTTTATCTTGAGGTAGATTGAGTGCTTCTCGTGCAAAACGTTGATTAATCGGTCGATATTTTTGAGTATCTAATCCGTGGGGAATTACCTCAATTCGCAAATTCTGGAACAAAGAACTGGAACGAGCGCACTGCGCTAGCCAAGAACTTGGTGAAACCAGAGTTAAATTTAAATTTTTCCAGGCTTTTACTTTGCGCTGCCATACCCAACGGGATAGATCCCATTCATTACCACTGCTGAGTTGAGGGCAAGCCCCGCAAGATACTTTGTAGCGATCGCATTCTCCAGTAACGTGACACCCTCCAGTAAACCCCCACATATCATGGAGAGTCCAAACTAGAGGACGCTTCAGTTTAGCAAATGTTTCTATTTGCATAAAACCTCCGCTAATCCAATGTAGATTGATTATATCTGGATTAATCTGAGCAACTTTCGGAATAACTCTATCTGGCAACCATTGAGTAAAAAATGGAGTATTTTTCTTTTGGCGATAAAGCTTTAATGGTAAACTTTCAACTGTCAACTTTGCCTTAGCGATACCTTGAAATAGTCTAATTTTAGGTGCAATTACTGTTTTATCATTACTATATTTTTCCTGAACTAACATTTGTGACTGTAGTCCTATATCCTGTAAACCTGTATGTAAACGATATGCAGCCCTCGCTGCACCGCCATTAATATCATGGGTACTAATATGTAAAATTTTCATTTTTATTAACTTAATAATCACTAAAACTATTTATGACTGCCATAAAAACTAATTGACTAAAATATTTTTATGATTTCGTTGATATTCAAGAGTTAAAGATAATGACGTGGTGACATACATTAACCAGTTCCAGCTAGGAGTTAATAATCTGGCTTCTGAAAAATTAACTATAAGAATGATAATTAGTATCTGCATTGGCCAATAATCTTCCGGTTTTTTCGCGACAGAAATAATTCGAGTCAATGCCATGACAAAAAACCGGACAAACCCTGCTGCGAAAGTCAAAAAACCTAAAAAACCTAATTCTAAAAATATTTCTAAAAAACCATTGTGAGCATTACTTGCCCAATCATAAGTAGCTCTTAATTTAGATGCAGCATTACTAGTCCAAAATCCCGAAAATCCATAACCTAGCCAAGGTCTTTCCAAAATCTTAGAAATTACTAGCTCCCAGAGGTCAGAGCGCCCATTGAAGGTAAGGTCTTTACCAGATGTGCCAACTACAGTTTCGATATTGTTGAGAAGTAATATTGAAAAAATTATCATTAACATCAAAGTTGAAGTAATCATAATAACTTGTAATTTATAATTAGTTCTCTTCAGCGATCTGTAGAAAGGTAAAAGTAATACCATTGCCAATAATATCGTTAAAGATGTTGTTGAACGTGAGAGGATAATTAGACATACAGATATCCCACATAGTGCCCACATCAACCAGCGATATCGATGGCCACTAAGAGCAAGGTGTAAAAAAACTCCTGCACTCCAAGCCATCATGTAACCTAATTCATTTTTATGACCATAAATTCCACTCCACATACCTAGTAATTCAGGTGATTCGTGAATATAACCTGGTACGAATGCAGAAAATAGCATAGATAATGATGCAGCTATGCCAAATGCCCAAGCTATCAGCTTAATTTGTTCCTTAAGGGGATAACGCATTGCTAAATAGATTGCAAGAAAATATATGCGGATTAGACCTCTTAGATAAGTAAGACTAGAACTTAGGTCTTCTGACCATAAAAGAGAAAATATAACTATTGCTAGTAGAAAAAACTGTAATGGACTTCTAGTAATTACATAAAAAAAACCTTTCCAGTATAAAATTAGGAAATAAAATAGGATTAGATATGAAACTATATTGAACAAAGTATCTAGCTTATCGCCTCCAAGCGTAGACATAGAAACTTCTTGTGCGGGGTGTATTGTTAATGCCCCCACAGCAATGAGTAATAGCAAGATAGTTAATATTTTTTCTGTTAATTTTACTTTCATTTGTGATATTTAATTAATCTATTTTTTTATCAATGAGTAATTCAATCTTTTCTTCACTTCCTCTTTAAAAATGTCCAATGCAGTTGCTTTATAGACTGTTTTCTGTGTAAAATTATCTGCTTCTACATTCCTGACAATAAATGGTGGATGCTTTAATGGTAATTCCATTGCTCGCATCGGCATATTGATGAAATAAAATTCTTGATTTGAAGTAAAATGAGTTGCGTCTACACCAACACCAACATTAGAGATTAAATTGACATTGGGAATAATACTTAAGCTTCCCTGCATCCAACAAGCAAATGTCCATTGGTAATCCCAGGTTATACCTGTAGGATTGTCATAAACAGATTGAAATATTCGTTGCCAATAATTTACCGCTTTTTGGTCTACAAGAATGTCATGTAAAAGGTTTTCTGCTTGCACCTCTTTCCAGAGTTTGATAGTCAAATCATAATGTTGCCAAGCACGCCTCCAACTTGCCCAACCCCAGCAGTGGTTGTAGCGAGAAAAATAGTAACTGTAATTTGTACGTTTTTGTCCAAGTTGAACATTTTGAGCAGAGATTGTGGCGATTCTGGTATCATTTCTATATTTTTCCAGCAGTTCTTGACTAAACCTGAAAAAAGTTGGGTGAGGAATACAATCATCTTCTAAAATAATTGTCTCTTCAACATTATTAAAGACCCAATCTAAACCACTTGATACCCGTTTTGCACAACCTAAGTTGATATCAGAATAATTTTTTATTACTTCACAATCCCAATCAACTCTCTCAACAATTGCCCTAGTAGCTTCGCATTTTTCTACCTCACCTTCGCGGTCAGTGCGAGGTCCATCTGCAATTACAAAAAGTTTTGTTGGCTTGGCTTGGCGAATTGCTTCAAAAACTTTCTCTGTTGTTTGGGGGCGTTTAAAAATAATAAAAGTTACTGGTGTTTTGATCATATAAACTTTAAATAATAACGATTAGTATTTGTAAAAATGAATAAGCGATCGCACCTGAATCTGAAAGAGTTTTTGTGTTCTTGAATCAAATGCGTTGCATATAAAAGCAGCAGCAGCTTGAGATATGATTGTTGCGATCGCAGCCCCCAGTCCTGCATATTTAGGAATAAGTAATAAATTGAGAATAATGTTTAGTATGGCTCCAAATAAGGTCTTACCTAAAGAAACATGGTTCAAACCTTCAGCAATAAACCAAGGTGATGTTGCAAGACCCATAAATACAAACAAAGAAGTCCAAATATGAACTGCTAATATTGGTCCTGCTTCTGCATATCCACTTCCAAACATCACCATAATTATCTTGTCAGATAAAAAGGACATTGGAAGAGCAATTGCTAAAGATATACAAGTCATGAGACTGAGTAATTGTCCTATTCGCTGATAGTAAAGACTTTCTGATTTTTCCTTGGCGGCATAAATTGCTGGAGCAACAGAAGAAACAATAGCCCCCGGAATAAAATACCAAATTTCAGAAACACGCACAGCAGCAGAATAAATTCCAACCTCACTATCTCCGATCATTTGACCTAACATCACCTGATCTATTCTCATAAAAATCATGATGGCGAACCCCGAAAACATTAGAGGTAAACTCTCTTTCAAAAGAGTTTTAGCAGTTGCAACACTCCAACGCCATAACCATAATGAAGACCCTTTGACTTGGTAAACAACCAGTAAGCCAATAGCACTCATTGCAAATTCTGCTAATGTTACCAAAGCAAAAGCTAGCAACGGTGCTTTTGTTAAAATTAGTGCGATTTTTATGAGAGTATTTAGCAAAAATGCCGTGTTTTTAGCAATTACAGTATATTTTGACTGCACCTGTGATTGAAACCACAGTTCAATAGTATCAGATGCCCTAAAAACTCCTGCTATTCCTAAAATTGCAACTAGCCATATCTTTAGTGTTTCATGCTCACCTAAGAAAAACATCGTGCTAACTGCCAATAAAACAGAAGCAATTCCACCCAAAAATTTTAGCCAAAAAGTAGTTCCTAAAATTTCTTCTTTGTTTGATGATTGACGAACAAGATGGCGAACTACTACGTCGTCTAGTCCGAGAGTAAAAATTGGGCTGAATAAGGCAACAAAAGCTAAAGCATAATTAAATAGACCATACTGTTTTACTCCTAAATAACGTGCTACCCATACTCCTACAACCAAGCTTGCACCCATACGTAGAATGCGATCGGCAAATAACCAACCTGTATTAGCAATAATTGCACGCAGTCCAGAACGAGATTTAAATTTCGATAAGTTTTTAATTTTTAATTTGCTTAACATTATTTTTATGAATTAATCATATGCAATTATTTATATTTATCAATTTTGCTCATGCAACTTTTTCATTTTTTCAAATACAAAATAAAGTGTATTTATTCAGTAGCTTACATTTTTGAGCGCTTACAAGGTTTTTAATTTACCACTAATCAAAATTTTCAAAAAATAGCTAAGTAAGAAAATAATGCCCTTTATTTTCCAATACAAACTATGCTCAAATAAAAATATTATTTTCAAATAAGTAACAAAATCCTGATATTTTGGGCATGGTATTGTTTGTAACTCCCTGATAGATGTAAAAGCTAAGAATAATGGGCAGCTAAAATTGTTTTTTTGCAGAATGTAATTAAACAGTGAATTACGTTTCCAGAATCTTTTGTATTCATAGTTTTTGTCTACATCTAAAAAGTTCTTATTATGATACTGATTATTCTCATGTATTCTATACATCACCAAAGGTTTAGACATATAAAACTTTTTAGCCCCCACCAAAGAAGCTCCCCATACTAAACAGTCATCAGCCCTTACACGCCAATCTTCTAAATTGGGAATAGGTAAAAATTTTCGGACTATTTCTCTACGTATTGATAATGTTGAAGTTATGGAACCAATCCATTCACCATTATATAAAGTTCTAATTACTGAATAACCCAAATCTAAATCAACTTCATCGTCTTGAAATGTGCCTTCTACTGCTCCAAATTTTTTATACGCACAAAATACAAAATCACATTCACCGCGCCTATTGTAACAGTTTAGGGCGTTTTCTAAATACTGAGGTTCATAAATATCATCAGCATCTAAAAAAAATATAATGTCACCAGTAGCAGCTAAAAAACCTTCATTAAAAGATGATAATTGTCCTTGGTTTTTTTCTTTCAAGATAGATTTAACATTAGCTAATTGAGTAAATCTGTTGATAATTTCCGTGGAATTATCTGTGGATGCGTCATCAACAATGATAATTTCATCAAATTTCACTGTCTGATTTAAAGCGCTATCAATTGCTTCAGAGAGAAATTGAGCATAATTGTAATTATTAATTAAACAAGAAGTTTTGATTTTAGTTTGATCCATTATTACTACAGTCACAAAATTGGGTTTAGATGGTTGTAGCTTTCACAATTTTTAAGAGAACTTAACGCTCTTTGCGAAATTTAGTTAAGCTGCTGGAAGATACTAAATCTTGTTCAATTTGTCGTTTTTTATTGTCATAAAAATAATTATTAGGTTCATTTTTAGTATTCACACCATTGATGACTATCCCTAATACCTTCTGACCTGACTGGGTTAAAAACTCTTTAGCTGCATTTGCACTGTTCAAGTCAACCACTCCAGGACGAACGACTAATAAGATACCGTCAGTCAAGGTGCTTAAAACAGCAGCATCTGCTATTCCTGATAATGGAGGAGTATCGAAAATGACAAGATCGTAATCTCTGCTAAAGTTACTAATTAATGTTGCCATGCGTTGAGAATCTAGCATTGCCACTGGATTTGGAGGCAAAACTCCAGAAGTGAGAACTTCCAGATTAGGCATTACTTCCTGAACAACTGTATCTAAAGAAGCTTGATTAATTATGATATTACTTAGCCCAATTGTATTTGTTAGCCCCCAGATATGATGCTGTATGGGATGACGCATATCTGCATCTACCAACAACACCCTACGACCCGCTTGAGCCATAGTCACAGCTAAATTTGCAGATACGTCAGACTTTCCTTCTTTGGCAACGGAACTTGTAACTACAATGCTTTTGAGCGGTTTATCAGAACAGAGGAACTTCAAGTTTACTTGTAGTATTTGATATGCATTACCAACAGGGAAGTAAGGAATATCTCTGCCAATAATTTTGGGAATAGCTCTATCCAGTCCTGGTATCGAAGAATTATCTTTACCATTTCTACCTTGTGTAGGAATTACTCCCAAAACACTGTATCTCAAGACTTCTTTGGCTTCTTTGACGGTCTTCACCGAGCGGTCTATCAAGTCTAAAGTAAAGGCGACAATGATACCTAAGAAAAAACCAACTCCTGCTCCACCAACAATAAACAGCATTTTCCGAGGACCTTCTGCTTTATCAGGGATTAAAGCATAGGAAATAACACGAGCATTTGCAATTTTTTGGTTCTGTGCAATATCAATCTCTTGGCGTTTCTTTAAGAGTGTTTCGTAAGTCGTTTGAGCTGCTTGCAGTTTCCGTTCTAGCTCTCGTTGACTTTGTTCTAGCCTTGGCAAATTATTTGCTCGTTTGATATAGGCATTTTGCTGTTGTTTGAGTGTGGCAATTTGTCTCTCTAGACCAACCCGTTCTGCCTGGGCACGAGTAATATCTGCAATTAGGCTTTGCCGCAGTTGTCCAACCTGTAAACTTCCCTGTGTTATCTGCGCTCCACCAGCTACTTGTCCTGTCCGCTCTTTTAGCAAGTTTTTAAGAGCTACGACTTTTTCTTCTAAGTTGGTAATTGTAGGGTGTTCAGGTGCAAAACGAGTCCGCTCTACTGCTAGTTTGCTTTCTGTGTCTTGGAGTTCAGCAAGCACTTTCTGAACTCCAGGTGCTTGACTCAATTCAGATTCGATTACACCTTGCCGTGAATTTACCTGAACTTCACTGCTTAACTGTTCTAGACGACCCTTGACATCATTTAGTTGAGCTAAAGCTTGAGAAATTTGGTTTCCTAACTTAGAAATTGTATCGACTGCTGCGGCTGCTTCTTGTTCTAGGACAACAACTTTATTCGTTTCTTTAAATACCCGCAGTTTTGATTCGGCTCTTCTGACAACTTCCTCAGCTTTAGGTACTTCCGTTACAAGAACCTGTTTGGCTGTCCGCGCTTCATTCTGATTAGCCTTGATATTTAGATCGATATAACTGTCAATAACTTCATTAACGATTTTAGCAGCTAGTTTTGGATCGCCGCCTTTATAAGAAAGTTGTACAACATCAGTGCCTTTAATTCCTTCTATTTTTAGTTGTTTTGCCAAGTCAGGAATCGTGAGCAGTTTGCCTTTATTATCTTTGAGGTTGAGGGAGTTAATTGTTTTCTCCATTACTGGATTTGATCCAATAACTCTCACCTGAGTTTCCAAGGGATTGTCGTTCACATTCAAAGCTTCTAGGCGTCCTATGTCATCCGGTAAGCCCGTGAGTGAAGAAGAGCGATTTGTTTTAATCATCAAACTTCCTTCTGCTTTGTATGAAGGTTTTAGTGAAAATGCATACAAGCATCCAAGGCTAACTGATATGGCGAAAATTCCAACTAGAGGTAGCCAACGCCGTTGAAAAACTTCTAAGTATTTCTGAATATTTACTTCTTCAAAATTTGGTAAAGATTCCATCGTCATAATATGTGTAAACTTTTATAAAACAAGACTATTTACTTACAGCAGATTGTTCTCACGATTACGAATACAGTAACAATGTAGTCTACCTTGTGATATTAATATTTGGGTTGATTTTTAGCTAATACCTTATTGCTGAGGTTCTTCAATATCGGATGACAGCAAAGCCAGGATAACTCACAATTTTATCCCTGATTAAGTTGCTTTCCATTTTTGGGGCTTAATTTTTGTTAACTTAGTTTTATGTTACTACTAACGCAAGTATTGATTAGTAACCTAACAATCACTATCATATTATGTAAGAACACTGAATTTAATAACTTTACAAAAAATTTATACAAAATACTAATGTATTCACTCTCGGTTTACTGATTTTGAAAAGACAAGAGGGGTTAATTCCTTCAGGTAAGGAATAGTTCAATTGTGCCAGTCTATAAGCAATGTAAGCATTTTACAGACAGGCTTTGGACACTGAGAAGAGATACTTGTAAAGACTAAATGGATATTTACGTAAGATACTTCAAAACTTTAACTAACAATGAATTCTTGCTCTGAATAATAGTCAATGGGAATAATACAGGACTGGCAATCATAAAATTACATGATTTGAGTACCGAACCTATAAAGACTGACAATCAGTTTAATCTTTACTGCTCCCTCCTGTCTGATCGCTCGCTACCTACGACAAATTTTTGTGCTGACCGACTTAGTACAGGTAATTAAGTCGGTACAAATGATTAGAAGACAAGTAGTAAGACAAAATTAATTTACACAAAATTTAATCTTTAACCCTATCCAGCTTGAATTTAACGTAGCCTAACAAAGGAGTATCAAATGACAGCGTAGTTAAAGCAATAAATTAGTTTACATCAAACTAGTGCAAGACAGCGGAAATCCAGCTACTATCTCAATTAACTAGACAAATAGCTCAAGCAAGTTGTTCAAGGTAGGCAAACTTCAGTCATATTTTACTAGATTTCACTATATTTTTCATGAAGTTTTGCTATATTTATGATCACCTGTGTTAATCTGAAGTACTCAACCTAGCCTCCTATTTCTTTGTTTTTGGATCTAGGCAATTGTAATTATTAAACTGACATTAAATGTTGAGAGATTGAATTATGAAATCCTCTTCTATTATTTTAGCCGTTGTGATTAGCGCACTCACTCTCAGTCAGAGAGCCTATGCTAACCAAGAGAATGTTTCTATAACAATAGGCGATCGCGATCAGGCTGGAGTTTTATTGACAGAACCAGCTACGATTAACGCTACATGGAGCAATTTTATTGGACAGACTAATAACCCAAAACAAACTGCTGAATCAATTTCGCTGATGCAGGAGCGAGGATGCCAAAAAATGAACCCGCTTGAGTTCATCAATAACCCAAGCGCTTTTTTTAAGCAATGTCAAGAGCCAACCAAGACTCAAAGTACTGAACCAATTGAGTATCTCAAGGTTCCTAAACTGGATTCTGGTATTCGTGTGACAGTTACTAAATTTTGATATAGGAACTTTGTTAACATAATGAGGTGAATGTTTTCCTTAACCGATATCTACTAAAGTGATGGTTGAAGAGTTAGATTAAAACTTCAATATAGTACTATTTTCCCAAAAATCTTTGCAATAAGCCAACCATCTATGTAAATACATAACTGTGCTTTTGTGCAACTAGAAGTTGAAACTAGTAAGCGAGAAAGCTGTGAGATGTTCCTTCATTAGGAATTTTAGACTATTTCCGACTTCTCCAAAAAGTGGGATTGTTCTTGTTTAAGCTATGGTGCACAACAATTAACTAGATACCTTTACACAAAAATCTTTTCGCTTCAAGAGGATATTAGGGCGATCGTGGGTGTTGCTGTCTTGCCAAGTATCATCCTTGATGCTAGTGTTACCACTGTTAGTACTTTTAGTCCATTAAATTTCTCTAGGAGTAATCAAGTTGACAATACCGCATCCAGTGCAGATATCTGCGTTCAATTATGACACAAGTGCAATTGTCACAGATATCTGCGTCTTCTTGATCATCCTAAATCCCAGGAAAGAGATATGAGTAAGAATGAATATACAGATGTAGCAGTGCTACGTCTGTGCAAGTGTTCTGGATACCGCATAATTAATTTCACCAGATGCCTAATTACTAAGTATTTGCTCAGATTCTTCAATAAAGCTGTTATTTAATAAAGAAGGGTAGAAGGAGAAGTTCTTTCTTTCATCTTTAACGATCGCTCACTATGTAACTGGCTTGATATGCTTAGATTGTATTAAAAAAAGTAGGTTTAAAATGGATATTTTCTATTTGATGAGTTTTTATTTAATGAGATTACACCTATTGATAAGCGGACTATGAACACTTTAATAAAAGAACTTGTTGTGATATTTTAAGAGTTGCTATTAGTAATTTATTTCTTAAATAATGGAATCGTTACCCGATTTTTTTTACTTTCTCCAGAAACCGTATTGGATAACTACACTAAATTTAATTGTTAATTGTATTTTAGAATATACAAAAATAAATGATGAAAGAATGTAATTACTTCAAAGGATATGCTAATGATACTTGAGATAATTGATTTGTGACTGATGATGATGTTATTATTAAGGGGTGGGTTGATTTTGGGTTTATTATCTCCAACAATTAACTTGTAATGTATCATAGACCAGAATTCATCAGTGTTGCAAATTGATTAGACCTCTTGCATAAATTACAAATTAAGAACCCCACCCCGCCAAAGCTACGCTTTGTCTACCCTCCCCGAAAGCGGGAAGTAAATTAAGGGATGGGGTGTTAAGTACTTTTGCAAGATATCTATTGATTAGCAGTGTGAAATGGCTGTGGGTCTGAATATCTAGACTTGATACCAATAAATTGATGAGGTTACAGAGGAGCAAATAACCATGAGCAACTTAACATCTTTACATACCGAAGTTCAAAAAACGAAGAAAAAAAGTTTAGCCGCAGATAAAAAGCCTCGAGCTACAGATGATATTGTGCGTAGTTATCTGCAAGAGATCGGGCGTGTAGATTTGTTGACTCGCGAACAAGAGGTTATTTTTGCCCAACAAGTGCAGCAGATGATGAATTTATTAGCTGCTAAGGAAGAATTGGCTGTGAAATTAAACCATGAACCCACGCTGCAAGAATGGGCAGATCGGGTGGAGTTAAGTGTGGAGGTGCTAGAGCAACAGCTAAATTTAGGACAACAGTCCAAGCAGAAAATGATTCAGGCTAATCTCCGGTTAGTGGTAGCTGTGGCAAAGAAATACCAGCACCGGAACCTAGAATTTATGGATTTAATTCAAGAAGGTACTTTAGGTTTAGAACGGGGGGTAGATAAATTTGATCCCGCTCTTGGTTATAAGTTTTCTACTTATGCTTACTGGTGGATTCGTCAAGGAATCACACGGGCGATCGCTCAACAAGGACGTACAATTCGTTTACCTATCCACGTGTTTGAGAAACTGAACAAAATTAAACGGGTGCAGCGAGAATTATCTCAACAGTTAGGTCGCGTTCCCACTACGGCTGAAATTGCCACTGCCTTATCTTTGACAGCTAGCCAAGTTCGAGAGTGTTTGTACTTAGCCCGTCAACCCTTCTCTCTAGAGGCAAGAGTTGGCGAACAACAAGATACAGAATTGCAAGACATACTGGAGGATGATGGCCCTTCTCCCGAAGATTATGCTGTTGAAGAATCTCTCCACCAGGACTTACAAGACTTATTGGCAAAGCTGTCTCCCCAGCAGCGAGAAATATTAACCCTGCGCTTTGGCCTAACTGATGGGTATGAACTTTCTTTAGCACAGATTGGCGATCGCATGGGCATTAGTCGAGAACGGGTGCGTCAGATAGAACAAAAAGCTCTCAGTCTCCTCCGACGCCAAAAGGAACAAGTACGTAGTTATCTAGCGAGCTAAAGTTATTTTTTCATAATTTCAGGCATTGAAACTCAGGAAGTCACCATAATAGCTGTATAAAATTCAGTCATTCTGGGGGAAAATAAATCTAAATAATCTCTCTTAAAGATTTGATATGAGTACACCAAAGACAGTGCAACAATTGCAGGTACAATGGGTGACTTCTGAAAACTTTCGGCGTTATGGACAGGTGATTTTTGCAAGTCTTGATGGCAAAACTTACGATGAGGAAGATGCCCAGTTAAACCTGCAAAATGGGATTCCACGATTCTATATTATGCGGTTGGAGAATATAGGGCGAAAGTTCTACAAAATTACTCGCCATGTGCAATGCACTCAATGTCTGGGTTCTTTGGAAGGGAAGGATTGGTTAATTGCAGTTTGTCCTCCTTATAATGATGTGAATGAACCAGCATTAGAAGAGATTGCTGCTTTCCGCATTCCGGGGAATTGTTTTATCAAGCTACATGAGGGTACTTGGCACGCTGGCCCTCATTTTGACCATGAAGCCGTGGATTTTTATAATTTGGAACTAGCTGATACCAATATGGTGGATCATTTCACCCATGATTTTCTCAAGAGTCATCAATTAGAGTTTGAGATGGTTTAGGTAAGATTAGGTTTAATTATAGATATAGACAAGCCATTTTCCTGAATCAGTTCAAGTATTATGTCAGTTTGGTTATGATGTATGGATGTGTAATGTTAGCCTAGAAATTGTATCCCAGCAGAATGGTTGCGTAGAAGTTTCCACTGCCTTTGAAATTTTTCTTAAACATTCATTTTATGTCTTCTTCCAAGTCTCAATCTTCTGATAAAGGCTTTGTCTACCGCGAATTTGGCAATGACAACTCCGCCGCCACAGAAAGACCAATTCCAGAACTACCCCCACAACAACAAAATCTGAAAGTACAAGCTTCCCGCAAAGGACGCAAAGGCAAAACCGTCACAGTCGTTAGCGGTTTTCAAGCAAAACCAGAAACCTTAGCAGATTTGGTGAAGCAGTTGAAAACCCAGTGTGGCACAGGTGGAACACTTAAAGACAATGAAATTGAAATTCAGGGCGAACACAAACAGAAAATTGTCGAGATTTTGACCAAGCTAGGTTACAAAGCCAAAATTAGCGGTGGCTAATCTTGAGTGCGGTTTACCGTATCTTAACCGCAATCTAGATTTAGAGAGGAGATGTTATCTTTGAAAGGTACAAATATGCTTGAACAGTGGTAAATTAGTTTGCCAACAAGCTGTCTTTTCTGAGATTAATAGGAGGTTTAAATGGATTTAGTTCGGATTCTGTGTGCCATTTTCCTACCGCCTTTGGGAGTTTTTTTACAAGTAGGTTTTGGTGTAGACTTTTGGATTAATATACTTTTGACGCTGTTTGGTTACATTCCGGGAATTATTCATGCAATATGGATAATTGCTAAGAAATAATTTTTTGTAGAAGTAGGTTAAGTGTACCAATATCTGTGTTACTGATTCTTGTAGAGGCAATTTATGAATTGCCTCTATAAAAAATTTTTCATGAAATTAACTACTTTGTATTCGTAACTTTAATTAAACAAAAATCTCTAAGAATACTGCTTTAATTTTGGAAATATACATAAATACTACCCAAGAAAACCCGATATCTAAATAAAAGTTGTAAAAACAATATTTATCAAGTCTTAAATGTCAGCTTTTGTGTGGCGGTAAATACCGAATTAAGTCTAATTTTTTAACATGGCATAGAGTCTAAATTCTAGAAGCAAGGGGCAGATGTGCAATTGCCATTGCACAGTTGAAACGTTTAAATCTTTGATTAGTCCAGTGCGTATATCTAGTACCCAGCCATGAACCATAGGCGCTTTTCGCTCATGGAGTGCTTGACGCATGATGGAAGTTTGGTAAAGATTTTTCACTTGCGCCACAACATTGATTTCTGCCAAGCGATTCAGACGTTCTTCTCTTGTTGGCAAGGTATCAATTTCTTCTTGTTTCTCTAAATACAGTTCCCGAATCGGATTTACCCAGTTATCAAGAATTCCGATAGTTCTCCCTTCTAAAGCTGCCTTAATTCCTCCGCAATCGTAGTGACCACAAACGATAATGTGTTCCACTTTCAGGTGTAAAATTGCGTATTCTAAAACGGCTAAAAAGTTTATATCCGTTAGAGAAACTTGATTGGCAATATTACGATGTACAAATAACTCTCCTGGTTCTGTACGGGTAAACCTTGTTAATGCCAGACGACTATCAGAACACCCAATGTATAGAAAGGGTGGTGTTTGTCCACTAGATAATTCTTGAAAGTAAGTTGGATCTAGGGCTAGCTTTTCGGCAACCCAAGCCTGATTATTTCTGAGGAGTTCATCAATGCTGTTATATTTCATCTTTCGTCAAATTCGAGAGAGAATCTCATCAATATTTTATTTTAACTGATCTACAGTTTTATCTAAATCAAGATGAACTTTCTCAAAACTAAAATCTTATAAAGATGACAATTTTTTTCAATCGGGGGCAACAACTTTGTTATCGTTATGATGGTTGATTGACCAACGGTGATCGATAGTTACAGAGGAAAACTCGCAAATTTCTTCTAGTCGCTTTTGCTGTACAGCAGCTTTACGGAGAGTAATAATTAACTGATTCACCTGATGCCGTAAATCTGGGTTATCATTTACTGCTAACATAGTTTGTCTTTCTAAGAGTTGAAGTATAAGTTCGTAGTGAATAGGCGAAGGTAGAGGAATTTGCTCCATGAAGTTAAATTTTGATTTCATATTTGGGATTTTGTATTAGTCACAGTTTGTTTCTTGTTAATAAATTGTTACATAATGAATAACTAGTTGCTTATGGCTTTGATTTGATTAGCAATGAAGATTTGGCAAAGATATTAATGATATTTGATAGCAAATTGCTGCGTGTATACGCATAGTATGCCCAATTTCTCAACTATTATGTGCAGCCCTGCGCCTTTTAGGGCAGGTGGGGTGTTTCTTTCAAAAATTCCTTGGTAATATATGAGCGATCGCAGCACCGGGATCTGGTTGTTTTACCAAAGATTCTCCAATGAGTACAGCAGATGCACCTGCTGTCAGCACTAAACTCAAATCTTCTGTGTTGTGTAGTCCTGACTCGCTGACAACAAGGATATCTTTTTCTTGCAATTGTCTACCCCTTGCAGCCAAAAGTTGGCAAGTAGTTTGCAGATCGACAGAGAAATCTTCCAAATTGCGATTATTGATTCCTACCAAGGAGACTCCATCTAAGGCTAGCACACGGTCAAGTTCTGCCAAACTATGAACTTCAACCAAGGTTGCCATTTTCAGGTTGTTAGCAATTTTGAGGAAGTATTTCAAATCTTGATCGCTCAGGATAGCGGCAATCAATAAAATAGCATCTGCACCGTGAATCCGCGCCAAGTACATCTGGTAAGGATAGACAATAAATTCTTTGCATAATAGGGGCAAATCTACGGCAGCCCGAACCTTGGCTAAGTTTTCAAAACTACCTTGAAAAAACTTGACATCTGTCAGCACAGAAAGACAACTAGCACCACCTTGCTGATAAGACAGCGCGATCGCTACTGGGTCAAAATCTTCTCGTAAAACACCTTTACTAGGTGAAGCTTTTTTAACTTCGGCAATTAATGCTGGCTTAGTCTTACCTTGGCGCAAGGCGGCGACAAAATCACGGGTTGGCGGTGCAGTCAGTACCTGCTTTCGCAATTCTTGCAAAGGAACCTTTTCCCGCATTTGGTCATATTCTACTTCTTTCTGCCAGACAATTTCTTCCAAGATGTTGTTTGGCGCTGCATCAGGCACGACAGCCTGATAACGCAATATCGATACATCAATAGCTGGGTTAGGTGAACGACGACGGATTTGCATAATTAGTTATTGGTCATTGGTCATTGGTTATTGGTCATTTGTCAGTGGTCATTTGTCCTTGTTTATTAGCAAAGGACAAATGACAAAGAACAAATGACTAAATTGCGATCGCTCGTTTATAAGCTTCGTCCAGAACTTCCGAGAGTGTCGGGTGGGCGTGAACTAGATGTGCAAGATTGTGGACAGATTGACGGTTGGCGATCGCAGCTGACGCTTCATGAATTAAGTCTGAGGCGTGCAGTCCGAAAATGTGGACTCCTAAGACTTCTCCGGTGTCTTTGCGATATATCACCTTGGCAATACCGTCGGCTTCATTTTCTGCCAACGCTTTGGAATTTCCTTTGAAGTAACTCCTACTTGTGGCGATTTCAAATCCTTCGGCTTGTCCCAACTCCTTAGCTGCTGTTTCAGTTAAGCCTACATAGCTGACCTCTGGGTGGGTAAATGCCGCTGCGGGGATGCTGCGATAGTCTACTATTTTTTCCCTCCCAACTATATTTTCTACCGCGATGACGCCTTGAGCAGAAGCCGCATGGGCTAACATCATCTTCCCATTCGCGTCGCCAATTGCCCACAAATGCGGTACGACTTCACCTGCTGATAGTACTGCCATGCGATCATCTACTGGAATAAAATTCCGCCGATCGAGTTCCACACCCACAGACTCTAAACCGAGATTTTTGGTCGCCGGGATGCGTCCTGTAGCTACCAAGCAAGCATCTACCTCGATGACATCTACATCTTCTTTGGTTTTGAAATCTGCTAACTCAATGACTACAGGTGAACCGGGAATGACTTTTTTGGCGTATATCCCGACTTTCGTTTCAATATCGCGGGGAGTAATTAGCACCCGTTCGGCAAGTTTGGCAATATCGCGGTCAAATCCTGGCATTAACTGATCTAGGGCTTCAATCAAGGTGATTTCACAACCCAAAGCTGAGTAAATATCAGAAAATTCTAAGCCGATGTAACCACTACCAATAATTGCCACCCAGTCTGGTAATGACTCTAATTTGACACCTTGATCGCTGGTAAAGACAGTTTTGCCGTCTACTTCAATCCCTGGAGGCACAAAAGGAATTGAACCAGGTGAAAGGATAATGTCTTTGGCTGTGATGGTTTTTTCACCGCCGTCTCCGACGACAGAAACTTTTTGCGCCCCAGCGATTTTTCCCCAACCCCTGATGATATCGACCCCTAGACGTTTGAGGCTGTTGGTTAAGTCGCCTTGAATTTTCGAGACGAGATTACTAGCATGATTAGCGATCGCTTGGCGATCGAATTCTACGCTACCAATTTGAATTCCCAGTGACTTGAGGTGGTGGGCATTGCGTAACTCCCGCACACGTCCAGATGCTGCCAACAGCGCTTTAGAAGGAATACAGCCCCGATTAACACAGGTTCCTCCCATATCAGCAGCTTCAATAATTGCTGTTTTCAAACCACAACTTACGGCGTGTAAGGCTGCGCCATGTCCGCCTACACCAGCGCCGATAATTACTAAATCGTAATCATATCCTTGACTCACGTTAGTTTCCCCGTGTGCTTCGCCTATTTATTCTCAACTTGACCGACAATCAGCGCAACCCTTTTAACAGTTATCAGTTATCAGTTTTATCGCTGAACTCTAAATCCCTTACCTTACATTACCCTGACTGTTTACTGTTGACTGTTCACTGATTTCAGGTTCGGGTATTGCTAACTCAAATTATGATTCACTCACTTCTGGCGAAAATATGGATATTTTCATTATATGGGTTGGTTTTCCCAGAAAAGCGACAAGAAATTAAGTGAGTATTTGCAGGGTAATGAAGCTGATTCCCAGTTCTGAGCTAGTTAATGAATAGAAATTGCAGTTTCACTCAGAATCTCCACACCTTTCTCTTTACAGCGCGTTAGCGTAACACTAAGCTGGATTTAGGATTGATCCAGAAGATTTACGCAGGCGATCGCTCGATGTCTATTCCCCAAATTAGTGAATTTACTATCCGCCGTCATGCCAACGCCAAATCTTTCCAGCGGGGCGAGGCATATTACAACGCTGGTGCTGTTAATGCAGTTATCCAACGTGGTCATCAGCTTCAGGCAGATGTTGTAGGCACCGAAGCTAGACCTTATCATGTCAACCTAAGTTTCGATAGCAGTGGGTTAACCTCAGTAAAATGCACCTGTGCTTACAACTATGAAGGTTGGTGCAAGCACATTGTGGCGACGATGCTCGTTTGTGCGCGTAACTCAGAAAATATTGAGCAGCGCCCCACCCTTGAAGAACTACTAAATCGCCTGGATAGTATCGAAACTCAAAGGCTGCTGCAAGAGTTGGTAGCAGAATACCCCCCCCTAATTGAGGCGATTGACCGTCATGTAAGTTGGATGACGAATCCTGCTGACAACCAAACAGCCATAAAATTCGTGCGCCGCAATACTCTCGATCCGGCTCCCTTTCGGCGGCAAGTACGGCAGATTCTCAAGGATACTGTGCGCTACTTTGAGGAGGGATATGAAGAAGACCCGATTGGCGAAGATTTGTTGAGTGTAGTGCAAACTGCGGTAGATTTTAGCGAACGGGGAGAAGGTGAAAATGCGATCGCTATTTTGTCAGCGATTACCTCTACCTGTGCGGAAAATTGGGATGATGTTGCCGAATATGGCGCTGAAAATGATGAAGTTGTCGCGGAATTAAATAATGCTTGGTGTGAAGCAGTTCTAATCGCCGAACTTACTCCAGAAGAAAAAGTTGATATTCAAATAAATTTGGAAGCTTGGCAAGATGAGTGGAATGCTGATTTTGGTCTAGTCATGGAGGCTTTACGCCAAGGTTGGGATTATCTGCCGCTGGTACAAGTTCTCCAAGGTAACATTACTGAAAGGGGAGCATGGGAAGAAGACGTACCAGATTATGCAGACGATTTGGCATTAATTCGCCTAAAAATTCTCGAACGTCAAGAACGTTATCAAGAATACCTGTATTTAGCAGAAGCGGAAGGGCAAACCCAGCAATATCTGACAATGTTGGGGCGTTTAGGCAGGGTGGAAGAAGCAATTGATGCTGCTCAAACCCAGATGAACTCAATGGAAGAAGCCTTTGCCCTAGCGAAAACACTCAGTCTTCAGGGAGCGTTACAGCAAGCACTAGATATAGCCCAGAGTGGATTAAATTTACCGGGTAATTGTCAGTATGAATTGGGAATTTGGACAAGTGATTTAGCTAGTGAGTTGGGTAATAGTGAAGCTGCTTTATTAGCAATCAAGGCAGCTTTTCAAATGAAGCCGTCTTTTGTGGATTACCAAAGGATGGCAGAATTAGCTGGGGAAAACTGGGAAAGTGTCAAAACAGACCTGCTGAGAATTGTCCGTACTTGTAGTGGTTGGGGAACAGAATCAGCCAAGGTAGATATATTCTTGCATGAGGGGCTAATTGATGATGCAATTGCGATCGCTAGTGAACTAAGTTCCGATCGTTCAGAGTTAATTCACCGAGTTATGGATGCTGCTATCCCTCATAATCCTGGTTGGGTGATTGCGAATGCTCGTCGCCGTGCTGAAAAGATTATGGATGCAGGTAAAGCCGAATACTATTATTACGCAGTTGAATGGTTGAAAAAGGCGCGTAATGCCTACCTGGAATCTGGGAAGAAAGCTGACTGGTTAAGCTATCGGGACAACTTGATGCAAACTCATGCTCGTAAACGTAAATTGATGGGAATGTTTCAGCAAAGCGGTATGCAGTGAAGAAGGTAGCAGGTAGGAGGTTGCAATGAGCGGTGTAGGCTTGTCTTTCAGAGACGCACAAGAGAAAGACCTACACTAGACTTCTTGCAAAAGTAGGGAAAAGGGTAAGGGGGAAAGGGGAAAGGAACAATAAAAAACCTTTTCCCTTTAACCTTTTCCCTTTTCCCACAAGAGTGCAAAAATTACTTTTGCAAGAGGTCTACTGATTGCAGCACACTCTCATCAGAAATTTGGTATTAGATTTAACTGTAAAAAAAGCACGGAGATACTAGGCGTAGCTTGCTTCCACGTAGTGGTACGGGAAGCCTTTGACTACATAAATTTTGCCTACTAAGGATTTCGGGCAACGCATAATTAATTTAATTTCACCAGATATCTCATTAATACTTTTAAATCTGCAATCACCAGATGATTTAGCTTTTAAAGTGAGATTTGCTCAAGATATCAACTTTAGCGACAAAAGATGAAGTAAGATTCACATCTGAAGCAGTCCCCGTATAATCCCATAGTTACTGACAAAAAATAGTCCAGTGCGATGATTGATAAATACCCTCAGAATCTTATAGTGTCCTGCTTACCGCTGAGTATGCTTCTATTACTTAGCAGTACATCTTTAAGTCCACTGAAAGCTCAGGCTGTTGATACTACACAATTACCAACGAGTGATTTCACCCTATCACAACAAATTCCACCACCACAGGATATCCAACCACCCACACCCTCACCACTTCCCTCACCTGAAGTGCCACAGCCACTCCCTCCACCAGCAGAACTACTTCCACCCTCTGCCCCAACTCCCACACCTGATGCACCACTCCCTGGTAACTTTCCTCAAACTATTGTTGTTGAACGCTTTGAAGTTGTTGGTAGCACAGTTTTCAGTGCCCAAGAATTAGCCAAAGTCACTGCTGAATTTACCAAACGACCGATCTCACTGACCCAAGTGTATCAAGCACGTTCTAAAATCACTGAGTTATATGTCAAAAATGGTTACATTACTTCTGGTGCCTATATTCCACCTCAAACAATCCAATCTGGTGTTCTCAAAATTCAGGTGGTCGAAGGTAAATTAGAAGATATTCAGGTAACTGGGACTCGGCGGTTGAACCCGAATTATGTCCGTAGCCGACTAGCAATCGCGACATCACCGCCTCTGAATCGCCAGCGTTTATTAGAAGCCCTGCAACTGCTGCAACTTAATCCTTTGATTCAAAACGTGACTGCTGAACTCTCAGCAGGGTCGCGGACGGGTACGAGTCTTTTGGAAGTTAAAATCAGTGAGGCAAAAACCTTTAGTGGGCAAATAGTTCTTGATAATGGGCGATCGCCTAGTGTTGGCAGTTTTCGCCGCGGGTTAAGATTGAATGAAGCCAACTTACTTGGATTGGGGGATAGTCTGAGTGTAGGCTACACCAATACTGATGGTAGCAATTCCTTTGACGCTAGTTACACGTTGCCTCTTAATCCCCGCAACGGAACGCTTACCTTGAACTATGGCACTACGTCGAGCAATGTCATTGAGCCTCCTTTCGACTTCCTAGATATCGAATCAGCTTCTCGCTACTACGAACTGACATTCCGCCAGCCAATAATCCAAACTCCTACACAAGAATTCGCTCTGGGGTTAACAGCTTCCCGACGCGAAAGTGATATCTCGTCCTTGTTACAGAGAGAAGGGGTTCCCGCCTCTGAACTTTCGCCTGGTGCTGATGATGAGGGACGCACTAGGGTATCGGCGTTGCGATTTTTTCAAGAATGGACGAGTCGTAACAGTCGTGAAGTCATCGCCCTACGCTCTCAATTCAGTTTGGGCATAGATGTGTTGAATGCCACAGTTAATCAAGATGCTCCCGATAGCCGTTTTTTTGCTTGGCAAGGGCAAGCGCAGTGGGCGCGCCTTTTAGCTCCTGAAACTTTATTGTTATTACGTTTAAATACGCAACTAGCATCTACAAAACTTCTGCCGATAGAGCAATTTGGCATCGGTGGACAGGATAGCATTCGCGGCTACCGTCAAGATTACCTGCTGACAGATAATGGCACTTTTGTGTCTGCGGAAGTTCAAGTACCAATTCTGCGCTTACCGCAGATAAATAGCATCTTACAGGTTATCCCCTTTGTAGATTTTGGTGTTGGCTGGAATACTTCTGGTAAAGATAATCCTGATCGCAATACTTTAGCTGCTGTTGGTCTGGGGTTGCGTTTGGCACAGGGCGATCGCTTCACCGTTCGTCTTGATTGGGGTATTCCTTTGGTATCTATTAACTCAAATAATGAGAGAACATTACAAGAAAACGGTCTGTATTTTAGTTTACTCTATAATCCTTTTTAAGCCCTGTCCATGTCCACCCTATTAAGAGTTGAGGGTGGACATGGACAGTAGTCAATGATGAAAAAATGATGATTATCTAAGTTTTTATAAAAAAGACCCTGGGTTATGATTCCAGGGTGCATACACGTTTTTCAGGCATTAATAGGTTGAATAATAACTTTGTCAAATAGTTATTTCTACTATCTATAGAATGATACAAAAGTAGATTTAGTTATTTTAGTCGATCAATACATCTGCCATTGGGAGTATACAAATATTGGAAGAGACAAGTTATCTGGCAGTATTCTAGATTGGATTAACCTTCAAATGCTGCTGTAATTAATCCATATAATTTAAGCTAATTTAAGTTTTGTTAGGGACATAAAAACACATCAAAAATTAATGTAATTTATTGGGAGATATCCGCATAATAATCTGTGGTAAAGGAGAATAGCTTAAGTGTTTTTAGGTAGTTGAACAGTAAACAAACTACCTTTACCTAGTTCAGAAGCGACCTTGATAGTTCCTGCGTGCCCTTCTATAATGCGATGGGATAGATGTAGTCCTAAGCCACTACCTGAGCGTTTATTTCTGCCTTGGCGAAATCGCTCGAAAATTGTTCCTTGATCTTCTGGCGCAATCCCATATCCTGTATCTTGTACCTCAATTATGACCGAATCTGGATCTCCTAGATTAGATGATGTTTCATAAATACGGATTGTTATGCCTCCCGTATCTGTAAATTTGATGGCATTTGCAATCAGGTTGTTTAACACTCGCCGTAACTCTAAGCGATCGCCCATGATAATAGCAGCGTTTTGACTCAGTGGATCTAATTCACGGGTATCTATTTCCAGAGTCAAGCCTTTTTCATTAGTTAGAGGACTTAGTTCGCTGACTACTTCTTGAGATATCTCAGATAAATCGCATTCCTCCCAATTCAACGTTTTTTTACCTGCCTCGAAGCGATAGACTTCTAAGAGCGTGTTGACCATTTCCATCAAATTTTGGTTACTGCGAATCATAACTGCGATCGCCTGTTTCATTTCCGGCGAAATTTTACAGAATGTTTCCATTTCAAACAAATTCAACATCCGATCGGCGGCTACTAGGGGAGTTCGCAAGTCATGAGTCAGACGGGAAACAAAATCTTCCCGTTGGCGGGCCATTTTTTGTTGTTCGTCCAGACTGTGCTTGAGACGTAATAGCGATCGCACTCTTGCCAGTAGTTCATCAGTATCAAATGGTTTACGAATAAAATCATCAGCACCAGCATCCAAACCTTCGACAACGCTGGATTGGTGAAAGGCAGTAATTAACAGAATTGGAATATAAGAGATTGCAGGGTTATTCCGAATCCGACGTGTGACTTCATAGCCATCTATCCCTGGCATCATTACATCTAACAGAATCAGATCGGGTGGAGATTGCTCAATTTTGCGTAAAGCCTTGATTCCATCTGAAGCCAAATCAATTTTATACCCCTCACTTTCTAAAATTGCTTGAACCAAAATGAGATTATCTTGAGTGTCGTCAACTGCTAAGATCCGATAAATTTTATTATTTTCAACTACAGACATGATTTATAAATTTTTATCAGTTTTTTGGGAAGTAATTTTTAAATTTAGGATATTCTATTGGTGCTTTCCTGGCTTGAGAAGATGACTGGTGAGGATTTTTAGCAGGGCAAAAAAAATCGTCGCTATCGTTATCTAACTGTGAAGCTGGAGCATGGGGTGCTACAGTCGGTAATGTAATTTGACGTGGCAATTCAATTTTAAACATTGAACCCACCCCCAATTTACTCTCAAGAAATATTTTACCGCCCATCATTCGCACTAGCGAATCTATAATTGCCAAACCCAGACCTGTACCTGGATATTTGCGAGTGATAGTTTGATCGACTTGCCGAAATGCTTCAAAAATATGCTTAAAATCTCTGGGGGCTATGCCTATACCTGTATCTTGAACGATAATTACCACTCGATTTGCAGGGAGTTCCTTGACCTCAACCCAAATTTCACCAGATTCTGTGAATTTAATGGCGTTGGAAAGCAGGTTAATTAAAATCTGTTTGACACGAACCGGATCGTTAAATACCAAAGGATTTTGCAAATCGGTTTGTACTAATAATGAAAGATTTTTAGCATCAGCTAGGGAACGCATTTCACTGACAACAAGATTGATTACCTTTGATATATCAAATCTTTCTGCCTTTAAATCTAATCCTCCTCCCTCCAGTTTGGAAAAGTCGAGAACTTCATTGAGTAGCATTAGTAAATGCTTCCCATTATTCAAAATGCGCTCAACCATATCTGCTTGCTGGCGCGTTAGCTGACCGAATTTAGGACGCAGCAGTATTTGCGAAAAACCAATAATCGCATTCATCGGCGTTCTAAGTTCGTGAGATATAGTTGCCAAAAAAAGTGATTTTAGACGTGATGCCTCCAATAGCTTGAAGTTTTGTATTTGAATCTGTTGTTGTTGTCTCTCCAATTCTTGGTTCTGACAAATGAGTTGTTCATAAGTTTCTCTAAGTTGCTGATTTGCCAAATCCACCTGCATTTCCGCCCGATAAATCCGAATTACATTCCGCAAAACCTGCGACAAAGTTTCTGGAGATATTCTAGACTTAGAGAGATAGTCTGTAGCACCAGCTTTCAATAATTGGAGAGTAATTTGTTCATCTCCTTGACCAGTTAGGACTACTAAAGGAACTTTAATTTCTGAAGAACGTAGCTGTTGAATCAAAGTTAGTGCATCCCTATCTGGTAAGGAATAGTTTAGGAAAACACAATCGTAAGCAGTAATGCTTAAAACAGAGAACGCATCATTACCATTGCTTACTTCAGACAGTTGCATCTGAACACCTGCTGTAGTCAGAGCAGAACAGATTGCTATCCGGTCTACTTCGTCATCGTCTACAACCAAAATTTTCAGCGTCTCTTCCATCGGTTTTTATTTTCGCCGCCAAACATAGGTTGATGTATAACATTTCTCTTTTTCAGTTTATCCAACTAAAGAATATAAGATTTTCGGATATCTAAAACCTGTAATTTGATTGATTAAGATATTTTGCATAAGATCCACTTTAATAGCTGCTTGACACTCATCACATCAACTTCGTTATCCTCCATTAGTAGTATGTTGATCGCTCTTTCGGGACTTTCCTTGGGTTGAATTGAGTCTGTTGTATCTTCAATCTGGTTAATTTACAAGACTCTGGTAACTAAACTCCTAGCAAATGACCAATGCCCTGCAAAAAATTAGTAATTAACAAGCAGACACCGCTGATATAAAGTAAAATAAAATACTTTACCAACTTAAAACAATTGTAGATGAGTAAGCAAGCCATCGTCGTCAGTCATTGGTGAGAGTTGCATCCCATTATCGTGTACCATAAGCTTGAACAGTTTTATCTATCAGGTTAGTTAGACCAGGTAAATAAAAAAGTAATATCTATAACTCTTTGTGAATCTGAAGTAATCCTAGCTCCTGAAATTTCAACTAATTTTTTTCGCGATCGCCACATCTGTATTAGTATTTTCCCGGTTATATCAAACTTATAGATGTTCGCAAAATTACCAAACCTTAATGCCGAAAAAAGGTTCTCGACAAAAGTTAGGCAAAAATTCAAAACCTAAAAGGGGAGAGGTTTGTACATTAGCACAGAGGGTTGCTATTATCTCCTGTGAAAAGTCAGATGAACAAGTTAGTCACCAAAAATTAGGAATTACTTTGCTGTTGGTGATTCCGCCAAATTTTAACGCTGCTGATTCGCTTCCATAAGGATCTCTATTGCCTCTATCAATCGGATGAATCCAAAGGTTTGATTAAAAATCGCTCGCATCCATCGTTCACTTTCTCGCAAAGCAACTTTCACCCGCTGTAATTTTTTCATTTTCGTAAGCTTTTTTTAAAGTTTGATCCCAAATAATACTAATTAACCAATGGAACATGGCAACTCAAAGCTGAATTGTCAGCTAAGAAGGAGCAATTTGGCATTCGTTTTAATATTTCATACTTTTTATGTAAGTATCTATATATCTCCAGCTAGATTTGTCCTCTATCTAAATATAAAATTTTTGAGTATTTGTTATTTCTATCGGTGGATGCAGACAGGTTAAAATATCATCTATCTTGAGTTTGGGAAAATAATAGATAGTAGTTACAAAAGGCAAGACTTTGAAAGATGCAAACAGCGCAAGAGTGAGTGTAGCGATGAATGAAATTAGTATTATTTTAATTGAAGATCATGACTTAACGCGCATGGGGCTACGAGCAGCGTTACAGTCTCATAGTGCATTGAAAGTAATTGGGGAAGCGGCAAATGCTACCCAAGGGTTAAAACTTTTAGAAACGGCCAAGCCAGATGTAGCGGTAGTAGATATCGGCTTGCCTGACATGGATGGCATCGAACTCACTCGCAAATTTAAACGCTCCCAGGCTGAAAATGGGCAATCTACTACAAAGATTCTCATCTTGACAATGGATCATACAGAGGACGCTGTACTTGCAGCCTTTGCAGCTGGCGCTGATTCTTATTATATGAAAGAAACCAGCATCAGTAAATTAACTGAGGCAATTCAAGCAACTCACGGCGGTAACTCTTGGATCGATCCGGCAATTGCCAACGTGGTATTGCGGAAGATGCGCCAAGGTATTCCTGGAGAAAGTCAAGGTTCTGACAAGCCGAAGACTGTAAAAATTGAAGCGTTGGCATCAGAATACGAGCAAGTTTTGGAAACATACCCTCTGACTCAACGGGAACTGGAAATCCTAGAGTTGATTGTAGCCGGATGTAGCAATGGGCAAATTGCCGAGAAACTCTACATTACAGTTGGTACTGTCAAAACCCATGTTCGTAATATTCTAAATAAACTATGTGCTGATGACCGTACCCAAGCTGCTGTGAGGGCCTTACGTTCGGGCTTGGTGGCGTAAGGTATTAGGGACAAGGGAGATGAGGGGACAAGGGGACAAGGAGAATAACCTGCCACAATGCCCCATACCCACTGCCCCATTATCCCAATTTTTCCCGCAAGCAATTAGCAATACGTAGTGCTGCTCCCGGTTTGCCCATACGTCGCTTACCATTTTCAGCAATAATTTGCAAATTATCAGGGTTTTTAAATAGGGATTGTACAACCTTCGCTACTTCTGCCGGTTGATCGATTAAAATCAAAGACGATCCGAGAAGACGACTTTGAGATTCAGCAAAGCCAGGGTTATATTGTGGCCCATTACCAGGAATCGCGATCGCAGGTTTCCCTAAACCGATAAACTGTTCTGTGGCTGTACCTGCCATTGCGATCGCTATATCTCCCAAATGTAAGCAATCATTATAGGCTTGTTGGGTCAATAGCAAATAAGCATTTCTCTGTTTAAATGTCAAGACCTTTGGATCGCGAAGTTGGATAGGAGATGCTGATTCAGTACGCCAGCCTTGGGATTGTACACTTTGGGATAAAATATTAGAGTCTAAACCAGGAGCGATCGCACCTAAAAACACTACTGTGTTAGAAGTATAGAAGATTGAATCTCGCTGTTGAAAACTTGTCATTAATGCAGATACAGCAATCATAATTGTTTCCCAGTTCGTGTATGCTTCTGGCGGACGAGAACCAGGAAGAAGAGTCACTACAAAAGGTCGAACTGTCTCTTGCTGTTGGATATTCTGACTATAAAATTGTTGGCGTGAAAACGTCGGTTCTAGACCATCCATCATGGGATTACCCAAATAGAAAGCTGGAATTGGCCATTGTTTTAATGTTTCCGTCGTCAGCGCATCTCTAAGGAACACAGCCTTACAACGGCGACGACTCATTAACCAACGTTCCCAAGGATGGTAAATTGAACCAGAAAAGTTTTCCCAACCTCCGTCTTGAGATTTTCGTGGTAATAATCCAGCTTCATCTCGCACATAATATTCAGATTTTGCCGTACCGACAAAAGCATAATTAGCGCCACTCAATGTTGCAAACAACAGCGGCAAGATATCTCCCACTGCTAAAATCGCCCTTCTATTACCTAATTTTTTTTGAGAACTCACCCAACGGCGGATAGCTTTAATTTGGCTGAGGGTAAGTTGCAATAAACCACCGCGTACATCCCGCGCTAATTGGCGGCCATCCATATAAATAAAGCCGCCAGAAGGCATATTCAGAACTGAACCGATAAAGGGGATATCCAACTGTTCATAAGCACGTCCTTCACCCACCAGAGGTAAAGCAAATATCTCTGGTGGGTTTGGTTGTCGTTGGAGTTCTTGCAAAATCCGAACTGCAATCACATCTTCCCCATGACCATTACTTAATACAAGTAACCGCAAAGGAGAAGTTGCAGATTGGGAGTTAGAAGCTAGCGATGACCGAGATAGATTACTCATAGAAACAAAATATCAAAATTAACTGTCTGTTTGGGTAAGAGGTATAAATAGGGAAATCGACGAAGCAGCTGGAAGTTAGTATTATCCCTATTCGCTAGCGTCTCTACAACTAACTCCCAGTTAATTAGGTTAAATATTTATGCGAGTTTCTACTACTGCTATTTTTACTTTAGCTACTTTAGCTGCTGGCAATGTTACTGGGCAAGCAACGGCTGCACCTGCTAAAACCGTTACTCCAACTGCAAAAGCTGGTAACTTGGTGGTGCCAATAATTGAAGACACTCCCGCACGGGTAGAGACAATTGCTTCCCCAGAAACTATAGTTGCACAACAATTTTCCCAAAATCCCCTCGCCGTGCAAACAGGTGCAAACAAAAATTCCCCAGTAGTCTTAAAATCAGCAGACAAGGGAAATTCATCAGTAATACTTTCTCCCACTCCCTCTTTTTCACCTTCATCCCCCAAAACTCCTGCTAATGAAAGCAATTTAGTCGTCACAGCTACAGATGTACAGGTGGTGGGAGCCAATCAAGAATTACAGCAAATCATTCGCCAGGTAATTAAAACCCAAGCTGGTGGAGAAACCAGTCAAAGCCAGCTACAAAGAGATGTAACTGCAATTTTAAATACAGGTTTATTTAGCAATGTCAGTGTGAATAGCTTTAGCACACAGGCTGGATTGAATGTAGTTTACCAAGTCCAACCAGTGATTGTGCGATCGCTGCAACTATCTGGTGCTAAAGTACTTACCTATCAAGTCGCCCAACAACGTTTGCAATCTCAGATTGGAACCACCATTAGTCCCAGTGGACTGCAACAAGCAGTAGCAGAAATTAACAAGTGGTACGCCGACAATGGTTATAACTTGGCGCGGGTGTTATCAATTAAACCTAGTTCTCAAGGCATTCTCACTGTGAATGTCGCTGAAGGCTTGGTAAGTGATATCAAATTTCGCTTTGTCAACGATGAGGGTAAAACCGTTGATAGCAAAGGTAATCCCGTCGGAGGACGCACCAAAGCAGATTTCTTACAACAACAACTAAAGTTAAAACCCGGTCAAATTTTCCAAGAAAATATCGTTAAACAAGACATTCAACAGCTATATCGTACAGGTTTATTTGAGAGTGTGAATGTTGCCTTAGAAGGGGATGCAACAAAACTTGATTTAGTCTACCAACTTAAAGAAACTGGGGCCCGTGGTGTTAACTTGGGTGGTAGTTACAATGCTGATCAAGGATTGGTAGGTACAATCAGCTATCAAGATCAGAATGTCGGCGGTGTTAATGATACTTTAGGGGTGAATGTTGGTGTAAGTAGCCGAGACTTGCAGTTTAATACCAAATTTACCAGTCCCTATCGGATAACTAACCCCGATCGCTTCGGCTACACTGTAAATGGTTTTCGTAGTCAGGAACTTTCGGAAACCTTTGATGACAAGATTAAGCTAGCTAACGGCGACAAAGTGCGAGAAGGTCAAATTGGCGGTGGTGTTAGCTTGCAGCGACCAATTGATGATTGGAATACATCATTAGGATTAAATTATACCCGAACTAGTATTCGCGATCGCCAAGGTAATGTTACCCCAACCGACGTTCAGGGCAATCCCCTATCTGCGAGTGGAACTGGTATTGACGACCTAACTACCGTATCCTTCACCGCCACCAAAGACCAACGAGATAATCCCCTCAATCCAACTCAAGGTTCCGTTCTAAGTCTGAGTACAGAACAATCTATACCCGTCGGTCAAGGTAATATTTCCCTCAATCGCCTCAAAGCTAATTACAGCCAATATTTACCAGTGCAGTTATTTAACAGCAAACAGCCACAAGTCTTTGCGGTGAATGTCCAAGCCGGTACCGTCCTTGGGAATTTACCGCCTTACGAAAGCTTTAACTTGGGTGGTTCCAACTCAGTGCGCGGTTACGATTCTGGAGAAGTTGGCAGTGGACGCAGTTATGTGTTGGCTTCCGCAGAATATCGTTTTCCCGTTTTACCAATCGTAGGCGGTGTATTGTTTGCCGACTTCGCCTCAGATTTAGGTTCTGGTGATACTGTATTAGGAGATCCGGCAGGTGTACGAGATAAAGCAGGTTATGGTTTTGGTTATGGGGCGGGAGTGCGAGTAAATTCACCACTAGGTTTAATTCGGGCTGACTATGGCATTAACGACCAGGGAGAAAGCAAAGTGCATCTGGGAATTGGGCAACGATTTTAATTTGAGTTCAGGCGTTGCCAATACGGTTCGGTTAAAGGGGAAAGGGTAAAGGGGAAAGGGGAAAGGGGAAAGGGGAATAAAAAACCTTTAACCGCAAACCCATTCCTCTTTTCCCCAAACCCTATTCTGAGTTCAAAATACTTATCCGAACCGTATTGAGTCATATCCAAAATTAAATATGCGTTATCCAAAACCCTTGTAGAGACGTAGCACTGCTATGTCTCTACATTCTTTTTGGCTCATACAGCAGATTTCAATTTGGTGAGGTACACAAGCAAGCTAAGTCTGTTACCCAGGTATAAAGCGTGTTTTACTCCTGAATTCTGAATTTTGAATTCTGCTATATCTCTATTAGCGATCGCCTTTGAAAATGACTTTTATAAATTGTCCAATTTATTACACAATATTTAATAGTATATAAATTTCAATAATCAAAGGAAAAAAGCTATTGTCACGTTTTCACGAGACATTAATTTTTTAATAGTGCTAGTCATGCAGAATATAAAAAAATATTATAAGTAATAGCATGGAAAAAAGTGTTATTAATGCCAGCCTTTCTACTCAGAACTTAACCTTTCGTCCAGGTGATACTCCTGTATCATTTGAGGTAACTGTCAATAATGACAGCGATCGCTTCATCAATTTTCAAATAGAAATTACCGCAGCCGGAGAAATCCGCAACACAGGATATCGCTGGTATAGACTCGAACCAGAGGTAGCGGCAGCCAAGCCACCGGGCAGTAGTACCATCTTCCAAGTTTTCGTATTCAATACACCCATTCCGGGATTTGTTGGTACTGTCAACCTGATGGTAAATATTTTTTCACCGCAATTAGCACAACAGTCCAGACTTGTGCTACGCCTGAAAATCGAGCGAGACAACAGACCAACACATTTAAGTCTAGAATTACCTGTACGAGAGTTCCAAGTTTATCCCCGCAATTCTGTCGATATACCAGTACGAGTGCGAAACTTGGGGCAACAACCAACCGAGGTAATGCTACGTTTTACAGGCGTCGATCCGTCTTGGCTAGCTGGCAGTGCAGAACGCCGATTACCCTTAGATCCAGGTGGTTTAGCAGAAGCTACATTCCAATGCCAACCTCCTTCTGTAGTGCAAGCGCCCAGTCAAAATTATCCTTTTACTATTGAAGCTGTTAGCAATAATGGTTATCCAACTAATGCTGAAGGCAATATTGAAGTTTTGCCAGTGGGTTTTATAGACTTTACTACCACCGAGAAACACCTGAAAATCCCCAATAAATCGGCATGGTTGCCTGACTGGAAATCTGATACAGCTTCCTTTGAATTACTATTTAAAAACGCTAGCAATCTCAACCAGGAAATTAATGTGCAGGTGCAGGGTAGAGACTGGCGAAAATGTAGTTTTAAAAAGCTTCCGGAAACCGCCAATCTTCATCTAGGAGAGACAAGTAAAGTCCTTCTCGATGTTAAAACAAAACGCCCTTGGGTTGGAATCGGCAAAACTTTGTTGCTGGAGGCTAAATCAGAATTATCCGATCAACGTTTAGGCAGTACAGACCCAGCCACGCAGACATTAGAAGTAGAGACTCTGCCAATTATACCTTTATGGCTACAATTAGCTGCGATCGCACTTTTAGCCGCACTCCTCGCATTAATCCTGCAACCAAGAGGTGTAATGCATACTCGTTCTGTCAACTCAGTGCGTTTTAGTGGCATTGGTTTATCTGTGGTCAGCGGCTCAGATGATTGCACCTTAAGACTTTGGAGAATTGGTGCTGATAGCTTAGACCCTGATGATACAGTAAGGTATGCTGGGCAATCCCTGGCTTGCGACCAATCACAACAGCCTAAAGGATTGATGGCCATTACCGATGACGCTGTAGAAGTCTTGCGCTTCATGCCGTTACAAAATAATCGTGTTGCTGTTGGTTTAGATAATGGTGTCATTGAACTCAGAGATGTTCCTTCAGGTGCAAAGATTAGCCAACTTCAAGACCTTAAAGATCCTAAAGCAAAAGGCGATCGCGTTTTTGATTTAGCTTTCACCTCAAACTCACTTAATTTATTCAGTGGTTATGGCAGTGGTAAAGTGAGACTATGGTCAAGACCAGCGCCTAACAGCGATTTTCTACCAGAACCGCAAGTTATTGACGTACAAAGTAGATTGAAACTATCAGGTTTCCAAGTCCGGGCATTAAATCTCAGCCCAGATGCACAAACTCTAGTAATTGCTGGAAACTTTAAGCGTTTTATATTGTGGCAGTGGAATCAAACTCAATCTGATAAACAATCCCTAAGTTTATCAGTGCAAAATTTAGAAAAACTAGACCCATTAGTTGGGCCGGAAGATTATATTTGGGGATTAGCTTTTGTTCCTGACTCAACAGGAAAAATCCTTGCAACTTCTGATTCTGCGGGATTTATTACCATTTGGGATTTAAATCAGTGTCAAACTATTAAAAATCCGAATCCGCTAGAAAAAATAAATGAGCTTAATTGTTCACAACTAGACCGTTGGTCAGCATCAAAAACATCTGTGCGGACTCTAGCATTTAGTGACGATGGTAGTCTCTTAGTAAGTGGTGGCGATGATGGACGAGTCTTAGTTTGGTATTTAACTCCCGAACACAAGCTCGACAAAACAAAAGCAGCAGAAGGTAAACAAATTTACAAAAGCTCTAAAAAAATCAATAGTATCGATTTGAAAACTAATCAAGGAACCATGATTGTGAGTGGTGATGAAGATTTTCAGGTCAAATTACACCGCATCAAATAAGGGAATCAATGACATGCAAGCTAAATTCAATCCACTGCAAGTTATTATCAACCCGCCTGGAATTCAATTTGGGATGCCAGGAGATACGATTGAACTCTATATTGTTGTAATCAATCAGGGAAATCAAAGTGCGGTTATTGACTTATATTTTGTTTTTGACGAAGTATTTCAAAATTTAACCGGTTGGTCTAGTTCTCCTAGAGAAAGTTTAGCATTAGCTCCAGGGCAAAATAGCGACGAAGTAAGGTTTGAGTTTCAAGTCGCCGCCAATGCTCTCCCAGGAACCTATGACTACACACTAGTCGTAGATTCTCCTCTACATTATCCACAAGAGACTCCCATAACTTTCGCAAACCAAATTAAGGTTCTACTAAAAGAACAGACTGCAATTCGGGTGAACGACCCGACATTTTCCATCAGACCTAACACCAACCCCAACAAACCGTTAATTTTCAATCCTAGTGAGTCTCTGCAAGTAGAGGTAATAGTTGACAATCGCTCTTATCTCGTAGATAGATTCCGCTTAAGTTGCCCAGATTTAGACGATGACTGGTTCACAATTAATTATCCTGCAACTGGATTTGAGGGGCCAGGATTAGTGTCTGACGTGACTGCACTAGAACTCAATCCTGGTACTCAAGGTCAAATATTGTTGAAATTTCACCCACCTGGGGATACCCTTGCAGGAAGCTATTCACCGACAATCCGCTTATATTCAGAAAACTCTCCAGACTTAGTACTGCTGGATTTGGTGTATATCCAAATTCCGACAAATTATCGCTTAGATATACAACTTCATACCATCTTGGGACAAGTTAGCCGTAGTCTTGGCAAGTACGAATTATCACTAGCTAACCAGGGCAATATTGTCCGCGAACTGATATTGAACTTAAAAAGTAGAGACGAAGAAGAACTATATACTTACAAATTCGATCCTACTGAAGTCAGATTATTACCTAATAGAAGTGCTGTGGCTAATTTGACGGTCAAACCCAAACCTTGGTGGCGAAGACCGTGGTTTGGTGCAGGGCTAGTGGTCAACTTTCAACTCGATATCAAAGACCAACAAAATTTACCCCTACCGAACACACTGTCTCAAGGAACTTTGGTATGGAAACCCCGCCCTTGGTGGCAATTTCTTCTGTTAATTTTGGCAATTTTGGCAATTTTGGGAGGGATAGGATTTATCATTTGGCGAATTTTAAACCCCGATCCTTTGAGATTAGAAAATTTTAGTGCAAATGACTCTCAAATTACTGAAGGTGATGAGGTAGCTTTAAACTGGGAAATTCATCAATATAAACAGTTAAAAAAATTAGTTCTGACGGCTAAAGGTTCCCAACCTATTCAGCCTATTACTTATGACTTTAGCAATGGCATTCCTGAAACACTGGGTAAAGGAAGCACCAATGAAATCCCTCCTTGTCAGGTGCAAGATAAACAAGAGCTAATTTGTAGCAACGTTAAAACTGGAGTGAAAACAAAAGGGAATTATACTTTTGAGTTACAAGCCTTTTATCGCAATGGTATACAAATATTTTCTCCTAATAACAAAGTAGCTAGCCAAACCACCCAAGTAGAAATAGCTGAAAAACAAATTGCTGAAGTACTTAGTTTTCAACCAGATAAACCATTGTATACAAAAGGTCAAAATATTCTTTTAAGCTGGGCAATTGCCCGTCCATTATTGTTAGCGCAAATTCAAATCGCTGGCAGCGCAGATGATGGTACATTATATAGTGAGCCAATTACTTATAAATTTAATCAAGGTAATATTACCGACCCAAAACTTCAAAAGCTATGTACACAACAGAATCAACAACTACGATGTACAAATATTCCTTTATCAGCAACTAAAGCCGGAAATTTTGTATTTGAAATCAAAGCCTTTCCTAACAATGGAAGTCAAAAAACTAGTTTTAAAAAGACTGAATCAAAAATTGGAATATTACCAAAACCATTTAAAATTGTCTCTTTTAGAATCAACGGTAGCGAACAACCAAATCTGGTTCTCAAGGAAGGTGAATCTGCTACCCTGAGTTGGAGAGTAGAGGGAGAAAATATTCAGGTTAAACTTCTACCATACGGCAATGACGTTCCAGCAGTTGGTTCAATGAAGCTTCCAGTCAATCAAGCCTTCCCCGCTCAAATCGGACTGCTAGTCAATGATATATCTGGCAAGCAACAACCCCAACAAAGAGGGTTTGCAATCACAGTCCTCAAAAAAGTAGAGCCTATTCCTATACCTGGCATTAACCCAATTCCACCTACTCTGCTACCTAGCAATAGCCCATTTAAGACTCCTTTACCTCAGAGGTAACTTTTTGAGCAATATGAAAAGCAGAGATATATAAAATGCTAGCTCAATTCCTGGTTTTATGAAAAGCTCGGCGTCTGCGCCCATTTTCAAGCTGAGGTTTTCGCAACGGTACTACCTCAGCTTCATTACTCTCACGTGCTACCCGAATCAGCAAACCAGCAGCTATTAAGCTGGCAATCATAGAATTACCACCATAACTAAACATGGGCAAAGGTAAGCCAGTAGTCGGTAGAGAACCTGTAGCAACACCGATGTGGAGCAATGATTGTCCTACCATCAAAGTCGTCACACCGATCGCTACTAATCTATGTACTATATTTTTAGCCTTCAGCGCCACAACTAATCCGAGAGTAGCGAATGTAGCTAAAAGCACCAATAACACCATACTGCCAACAAAGCCAAACTCTTCAGCGAACACCGCAAAAATAAAATCGGTATCTTGAATTGGTAAATAAAACAGCTTTTGTTGAGAAAGCCCATATCCAACTCCCCAAGTTTTACCAGAACCCACAGCTAGTAGACTTTGCACCAACTGGTAGCCATCTCCTGTAGCATCCGCCCAAGGATTGAGGAATGACATCACCCGCTTACGCTGATACTCTTTAATACTAATACTGAGTAGTGCCAGCATTACTCCACCAATTGCTGTTCCTCCCAGGTACTTGTAAGGTAAGCCAGCGGCTAAAGCAATTAGCCAGATAGTCATGCCGCAAAGTGCCGTTGTACTCAAGTTAGGCTGGGCAAGAATTCCTAAAAGTACCAGACCAAAAACACCCAACCAAGCCAAGCGAATCCGCCAACTAATTCGTTCCCACTGACCAAAAAGCCGCGCACTTTGCAACACCAAAAAGGGTTTAATTAGTTCTGAAGGTTGAATCGGAATTGGCCCGATCGCAATCCAACGCGCTGCATCAAAAGCTTTTCTTCCCAATCCTGGGATCAGTGTGACAAAAATTAACCCCAAAAACAGCAACAAAAACCAATGGGATAATCCCAAAATTTTCTGCAACGGCGAATTAACAATAATATTGAATCCGATTAAGGAAACTAAGACCCAAAGCAGTTGACGTTTAAAGTAGTACAAACCATCATTCTGACGGGCATCAGCGACAGGATATGATGCTGAAAATAGCATTATCAAGCCGACGAACAGCCAAATCAACGTTAACCAGCGCAACAACCGCGCTTCTAATGCCCAGTTGGAGACTGAACTATCAAAAATTGGAATCAGGCGGCGTAGATTCACGATTGGTACAGGTAAAAAGTTAGAAATTAGGAGTTAAAAATAAAACTCATAAATCATAACTTATAACTCATAAGTAGGCTTTACAACCATAAATCTTAGAGTTGTTAACTTCAATACACCACTAGTTCAATATTTCTGACAAATTGCCATCTCTACTCCGCAGTGATAAAGTATTATTTGATACTAACAAATTAGGATTGCTATAGTTAAGAGCGATCGCTCGAAAATTGACTGAAAGTATTTATTTTATTAAGCTTAATGATTTGATGCAATTAAGTGCTTGTTTGTTTATAGATAGGGGAATTTCAATCCAGAACTCAGTTCCTTGTCCAGGTTCTGATATACATCTTAGTGTTCCACCATGTTTTTCAACTATAATCTGATAGCTAATTGATAAACCTAATCCTGTACCCTTACCGACTGGCTTAGTTGTGAAAAATGGATCGAACAGTCGTTCCTTAACTGCTTCTGTTATTCCTGAACCATTATCAGCAATTCGGATTACACAGTTCGTTTCAATGATTTCCGTAGTAATTGTAATTATATTAGGATTAGCATGAATTTCTGCGATCGCGCGTCTACTATCATAGTTATCGAGCGCATCGATTGCATTACTGATAATATTCATGAATACTTGATTGAGTTGGCCAGCGTAGCAATCTACTAAAGGTAAATCTCCATAATTTTTCACTACTTTGATCCCAGGATGATCGACACTATCTTTGAAGCGACTTTGTAAAATCAGCAAAGTACTATCCAGTCCCTGGTGAATATCAACTCTTTTCTTCTCCGCCTCATCCAGACGAGAGAAATTCCGCAGAGATAAGACAATTTCAGAGATCCGTTCGGCTCCTACTTCCATCGAATTTAGGATTTTGGGCAAATCATCTAGTAAAAAATCTAACTCAATTTCCTTAATGTATTCTTTAATTTCTGACACAGGATTGGTATAAAACTGCTGGTAAATATGCACAAGTTTTAGCAAACACTGCGTATAATCCTTTGCATATTTCAAATTTCCGTAAATAAAATTAACCGGGTTGTTAATTTCGTGAGCGACTCCTGCGACTAACTGCCCTAAACTGGACATTTTCTCAGCTTGGACTAATTGAGCTTGAGTTTGTTGTAGCTCCCGAAGGGATTTTTCCAATTTTTTAGACTGAGCCTCAGCAATTTCTGCCAAATTCTCCTTGATTTGTAGCGCGCTCCGTAGTTGTGCTCTTTGCTGTTTCAGTTCATTTGTTAACTTTTTAGCATCAGCTAAAGCAGTATTCTGAGATTGTAGTAGGAACAAGAAATCAACAATCGGGTCGTGAATTGCAAAGTCTTTGAGTTTTATACCCAGAGGAGCTAGGCTAGTTGTATCTGTAATCCAGGGAGAACCTAAAAAAAATATCACCTCCTCCTCTGGTTGATACATCATCTGACCCTTGAGATGCATTCCATTGTGGAGAAACTCTAATATAAACAGGGCACGAGATTGTTTACTAATCGTATCAAAATCGACCAAAATTTTTGGACGATTGATTTGGAAATGCTGCTCAATCAATTTACCAACTAATGGTTCAGGACAAATGCGCCCGTAGACATCACCAGCTTGTACAATTTCCCGATTACAGTTAAAGGCAAAGTGGAAAGGAAAAGCTTTCGCCAGCAACTCTGGCGAAAGTGTAAGGTGAGGAGGAGCCATGCTACTGCACTCAATTTGGTTTATAAATCACTAAAAATTCATCATGTTCAGCACCCTCATCTCGACTTTGGGTTTGGGTAATATGAACTTCCGTATCAAACCTGGTTCCCAATCCCTTGACTAGTCCAAGAATCATTGGCGTTAACCCTTCTCTATCAGAGCGATAATGTAAGCTCAGAGAATTTTCTTCTATATCAGTACACTCAAATGATGGGGGTTGGAGTTTAGGAAAACTAACTCCTACACGAGCATGAAGATTATCAAGGTTTTCTAAAAACTCAGGGAGTTCATCTCCACTCATATCCATCAATTCGCCATAGCCTTCTTGAGCAGTGTACTGAACCCAAAATTCCCCAAAGGCTTGCATAATCTCTGAGGAAGATAAACCCAGAACGACACTAGCAGCTTTTACCAGTTTATGGGTGATGTCATCGGGATAGCCTTCCATACTGAGGAAAACATCTACATCCACCTCTGCTTTGTGCTTGATTGTTTTCCAAGTCTCTTCGCCAAAGCGACTGCACACCATGTCTTGAATCGCCTTGTTCACTAATCCGTACATGGAAGCCTCCTCTGCACCTAATTTTGCTTTGTGAATTTGCCCAAGACTCGACAACTAAATTTCTTAAAAGGCTTAATTTAAATGACAAAATTTTCTGTGATCAAGCCTGAAAATGGTTGATTATAGCTTTGAAAACTGAAAAAATAGGGAAAACTGTTTGTATTCTAATGCTACAAATGCTTATTATTACAACCGTATTTTCACTTATTACTTCTACCCAGATGGCTGTAAGGGTTTGCAGTAAGCACTTTTAGTGTTTACTGCAAATTTGCTCACCTTAATCTTGACAGACTAACTACAGCGATTCATCAAAAGGCAGCCATGAATCAGGATACAAGCTATATTTGGAGATTTGACGCTGAATACCGTTAAAAAATTGGATACGGGCATCCATAGCTTCTGCAATAGCCAGTTTTACTTTGATATCCTCTTCATTCATAGTTATTCGAGGTTCAATCACTGCTGCTAGCTTCGCTGCATGACTATCATCCACATCAATATGGACTTCAAAAAATATTAAGGCTTCTTTGGGTAAAGGAGCAGCGCCAACAATTCCTTTGTATAGTTGTGTGTATAGCGAACTAACAATCCCTTCGGAAGCATAACAGACGGCACCAAGTGCAGCTAAATAGCCGTATTTATGTGGCATCTGCAAGTAGGTTTCAATAAGGGCACGAGTTTCAGGTGCAGTGGGTAGTGATGCCAGAGTTTCGTCGTGGATACCAAGTGCACGGGTAAATTTACGAAACAATTCTGGGTGGGACTGAGTTATGTCTCCCTGTCCCATTTCGTCAAATAGGTTTTCCAAGATGACTAACTGACTAGTTTCATCTTGGCAGCAAGACAAGATGCTAGCCAAAATACGATTAAATTCTTTGGAGAATTTGTACATCTGGACAGCTAGTACCTGTACGTCTGGTAAAAATAAATTTCCAGTCTGACAGCGCATTAGAAACTCATGATTCCATAGAGGATGATTAATCGTTATTTCACGGAAGGAATTTCTAACTAAAGAAGATGTCTGTGTCATCGTAATATTTGTAGGGCTAGATGAAGGGGTTGGTCAAGTAAGGGGCTAAAAAATGATTCATCTATTGCGATATGTTCTGGAGTTACACGCAATTCTTGTAAAATTGGCATCGTATTGAAGCCAGCAAATTTAAGAGCATTAAAGTAATCCTCAAGAGTTTTATGAATCAATTGCACATTTAGCCAAGAACCATCTCGTTTCCAAATACGACCAGGAAACTGCCGATCTCGCTTGCTGAAATAGCCTGTACCTTCAACTTGAAAATAAAACGGATATGCTGCCTCCCGCATATATGGAAAAGATGGATGGGGAACACTGAATACAAATCGACCGCCTGGACGAAGAATGCGTGCAACTTCTGCCATGCATTCTTGGGTCTGAGCAATTGTCAAATAGTTAAATAAAAATACTGCAACAACTAAGTCAATTTCGCCATCATCAAACTGCTTGAGATTGGTAGCACATCCTACTTCATAGCTAATACCCAATCCATCTTCTACTTCTTGCAAGTTTGCTGCTGCAATCATGCCTTGGGAAAGGTCTATTCCATGTACCCATGCAGCGCCACGTCGGCTTAGTTCTCGACTGCAATAACCTTCTCCACAACCTATATCAAGTACTCGCAACCCAGCAACAGGCTGACAAAGGTCTAGTACAAAAGGGCGGGCTGTAAAGTCTGATAGTGAAGTAGGTTCTCCTCTAATCCACTCTGATGCTGTGCGATTATATAAGTTTTTAGTTGAGTTGTTGTGATTCAAATTTGACATTTTTAATTATTTATTTATACTCAAGTTAGACTTGTCTTAATCAATTTAGTCTGGCAAAACTAAAATACTTGATGTATATGTTTTAACAATTAATATGTTTCTCTGAGAATGTTGATTTTACTGGTTTTATGTTTTTATTTAAAAACTATTATTTCCCAAGGAAAAATCATCCTGAAGATTATTAGCTTGTTATTTTCTTTAAATATAAGCAGTTAAATTAGATTTAACTTCATGAACTTGAATCATTACTTAGTTAATGGCAACTTTATATATAGAAATTTATTTTTTTAACTCTAACTTCATCTGGGCTTTACTAATAAAGTTAAAATTAATTATTGTAATTTAGATAATTAAGAAAAATAAAACAGTATATTTTACGAAGTATAAAGAGAAGAATATTGTTAATTTGTAATAGTCAGATTCGTTTTGAAAACGGAATGGCTTTGAAGGTATGAGTTATTTAGCCGATTTAGAATAACGTTGGAAGAAATGATGTTAGAAGAACTGTTAGCAGAATTACCAGTGCGCGATCGCTTACAATATGAGCGTGCGATCGCATTTTCTCAGCTTGGCGATCGCCTCTTTGATGAGCTTGCTGATAAAATTGCTACAAAGCGAGAGTACCGACTACTATTTGAACACACATTAAAGCCTGAGTTATTCCAACAAATCAGAATTGCTGCTGCGGGTTATATTTCAGCGTGTCTGAATAGTCCCATCATTCTTTCGGAAGCTGAAATGCTTGAACGACTGCTGGAAGCAAGAAGTACTTTGCCGAACTATACCGGCACAGGTCTTTTAATGCCCAAGCGAGAACACGTTTTGGCATTTAACCTCTTTCAAAAAAGCGTCGCAGAGGCTTTCTACCAACTAGGAGCGAATGACCTGATTGATGCAGTGGATTTACCAGTAAATCTCCGCATGGTCTACGGTAAGACTGACGCCAAGAAGTTGGGTTTGCCCTTCGCTAGCTCAAAGTGCCATAGTGATGTCTGGGCAGGTGTTGCTGCTGATGCAACTGTAGTGGTTCTACCATTATTTGGCGACATCGATAATATCACTATCGAAGCAGGTGAAATGCCCCGCGAAATGGAGCTACAGTCTATGCAGGTGATGTCAGACTTCGATGAAGGTCGGGATATTCCGATGGTTGTCTCTTACACAGAAGCACAACTACAACACGGCACAATGTACTTTAATGATGCCCGTGGATTGCATCAAACAGTAAGAAGGAAAACTGAAGGTCTAAGAATTTCAGTAGATTTCCGGTTCCGCAGGAAATTCAATGAAGCTTACCGGGCAATGGTCGCACCTAATATTGGTGGTATTGAAGAAGATATGAGTGTGCCTTATGAAGACTGGCTGAAGGTTGGGAAAGAAACGCTAATTGTGTTTGATGAAACTATTGAACAAGCTAAGAACAGACAGAATGCTGACGCTCCAGTTCCACTTTATACTCGTGGGTATCGCCTTTTAAATATGTTTAACTTTTGATTTGCAAAAATCTAAGCCACAAAAAAGAGGTCTTTCTCGACCTCTTACCAATTCCCTAAAATAATATTCTATTTACAGAATTACGACAAGCCAGTATTAGCACCTTGTTTACCAGTTGCCAGTTCCACCTTGATGATTGTGCCACCTGCTTTTTGAATACGTTGCTGTTCGCGGAACCAGTTTTCATAAGGAACTAACTTAGTGAAGTAAGTATTTTGCAGTTCGCGTTGGGTACGAATTCGGGTTTGGCTGGGAACTAGAGCAGTAATTTTAAACAAACGGGACATATTTTGAAAATCTCCTGTATACCTTGTGAAAACTTTTTTATCTCAAAATCTTGAGTGCAAATCTTTTAATCATTCAAAGGCTGGAAATCAAACATCAATACTAGACCACCAACACTCATCACTGATAATTTACCAAGATAAGCAATATAACGTTCTAGCACTCACGGCTGATTTCCAGACCTTAATAAAGCCGCACCTAAATTCTTAAGCGCAAACTAGTTCTTAGCTTAAGCCAGAGGAGATATAGTCTAAGTAAACGCCCATTTCCTTACCAGCATCAGAACCTACCAAACTGGCGGTTACTTCTTTGATTGCTTGGATAGCTTGTACGGTAGCACCGACGGGAACGCCCAAGGAGTTATAGGTTTCCTTCAAGCCATTGAGCACACGCTCATCTAGGATAGAAGGATCGCCAGCTAACATAGCGTAGGTGGCATAGCGGAGGTAATAGTCCAAATCGCGGATGCAAGCAGCATAGCGGCGAGTGGTGTACATGTTGCCACCTGGACGGGTGATGTCAGAGTATAGCAAAGATTTTGCTACAGCTTCTTTGACGATCGCAGCAGCGTTAGCGCTGATGGTGCTAGCAGCACGTACCCGTAGTTCGCCAGTAGCGAAGTAGCCTTTTAGCTTTTCCAAAGCAGAAGAGTCAAGGTATTTGCCTTGAACGTCTGCGGAGTTAATGACAGCGGTAATTGCGTCTTGAGCCATGTTGTTAATTCCTTATTTCCAACCGTATTGCAATACTTCTGTTTAAGTAGGTAAACAGCTTTACCCTATCCTAGAAGGGCACCAACTAGGTAGTCGAAGTAGCCAGCAGCTTCACTAGCGTCATCACCAGAGAGCAATGATGTAGAGCCATTCTTCAGCCCACGGATACCTTCAGCAACACCATCAATAGGAGTTCCCAAGGACTTGTACAGTTCACGGGCACCAATAACACCAATTTCTTCGATGGGGGTGACATCACCAGCAACGATACCGTAGGTAACGAGGCGGAGGTAATAATCTAGGTCACGCAGACAAGTAGCAGTCAATTCTTGACCGTAAGCGTTACCACCAGGAGATACAACATCAGGACGCTTTTGGAACAGTTGATCGCCAGCTTGCTTAACGAGCCGTTCGCGATTTTCTGACAAAACTTGAGCAATCCGCACACGGCGCTCGCCACTTGCAACAAAAGACTTGATCCGATCTAACTCACCAGGGCTGAGGTAGCGGGCTTCTGCATCAGCATTCACGATAGCTTTCGTGACAATACTCATTAATGGATTCCTCCAATACGAATGAAACCAGGATTTGATTAAACTGGTGCGACTTTGAGTTTGGTTTACTGAGTTTGTTTTTTCGTCCTTTTAGACACAACAGTTTCACAACTGCTACGGCTAAAAAATTACGAGTTTGCCTGAGTCAACATAAGTACACAAGCTTTCAAACTCAGTTACCTTCCGCAAAACATTTTCCGGCATTCTGTTGAGCATTTATGACTGCTCTTAATACTTTGTAATATTGCTTTTCAGAATTTACTGTTTTAACTGCAATCTGAGAGCGGTATTACGAAAGGTTACGAAGGGGACAGGGGACAGGTTACAGGGGATAGGGAACAGTAAATAATCTGTACCCTATTCCCTAATTCCCTAGTCCCTACTCCTTAATCAACTGCTACACTGCCGAGGTAGTTACCTACTGGTAAAGATGGGAAGCGGTTGTAAGGTACAACATCTTCACCGAAGTAGCGGTTATATTCTGGACTTTCAACTATTGCTTCTACAGCAGCTGACAAACCACTATCGACTAGCAGCTTGTTATATTGGCCAATTTCTTCCTGAGTTGCGGGTGTACGCCCCAACAGATGACGGAAGAGGAACTCAATGACCTTGGTGTGAGGATAAGGTGATAAGAAGCGCTGGCGATAGATTTGAGAACTAGCTAGTTCACGCACAAACTCCCGCACGGAAATTTCACCATTTTGGAGTTTGCTATCTAGGTCAGTGCGACGGAAATTCTCAGGCACTTCACCGCTAAATACATCCAATACTTGACGATAAATGGCGTTGATTGCCTGTTGTTTTTCGTCTTGGTTGGTGTTTTCTGTTAGACGGTAAATGCGTGCATGTTTACGCACACCCTGTTCCACTGATTGTCCGCTACCATCGTTGTAAGAACGACCCAGTTCAGCAAAGGATGGCTTACCATTTGTTTGGGCTGCGATATCTGCGATCGCTTGTACCAAAAGCGGTGTATCGTTACTAACCCCGACACGGGCTTGTACTGGTTTAAAGCTTGGTACAACCACGTCATCGTTTTGCTTGGTCAGCTGGTTGTAAAGCTTCTCTGTATTCGGGAAATTTGCCGCAGGCAGGGTCGGGAAGCGGCGGTAAGGCACCGTATCTTCACCAAACACCTGGTTATATTCCACACTATCTACCAAAGCACCAATAAAGGCACGAATACCTTGAGTAGCCAAAATCTGGTTATACTTGCGGATTTCTGCTTGATCTAGTGGCGCACGTCCCAAGAAGTGTTTGGTTCCCAACTCAATCACTTTGGTGTTGGGGTAAGGTGTGTAGAACTCTTTCAGGTAGAGGTTAGAGTAACCCAAACCTTCAATAAATTCCTTCACACTAATTTCGCCATTACCCAGCTTGCTTTCCCATTTGGTAAATTCGTTTTTGGCAATGTAGGGTGCAATATCCCGCTCAAAAATCTGGCGATAGGCAGCGCTGATCAAAGTTTTGACTGCAACCTTGTCAGTAGTATTCGCAACCAATTTGAAGATTTTGGTTTGTTCCCGTTGCTTGCTGACACCTTGGTTAATGCGGAACTGAATATCTGGTTCTGACCGCTTTTCTGTTACGGTACCCAGTGTCACAAAGCTTGGTGTTACTTCCTTCTGGACTTTTGCGGCAATATCATCACGAATGCTACCAACACGTAATTGTCGCCCTGCTACACCACCAGGAGTCAGATACCGTTCGTAAGGAATTGTATCTTCACCAAATGCTTCACTGTATTCTACGCTGTTAATAATGGCATCAACTACCGCGTAAAAACCTTGTTTTGAAGCGATATCAAAGTACTTGTTGATTTCTTGACGACCATAAGTCGGACGACCCAACAAGCGGCGGTGAATATACTCGATCGCTTTACAAACATACAGCGATGACCAGTACAGGTTGCGGAATACATCCGACTTAGCTAAAGCACGAATAAATTCCCGCACCGAGATGTCGCCATTTTCCAGCTTGATTTCTAATACCTTCGGGCGCTGACCTTCGTAGACATCGCGACCGAAAACTTGCAGGTAAGCAGCTCTAATCACTGCTTGTGTGGAGCTTTCGGAGTATCTGACGCTAGAACTTTTGGGAGCCTTTTTACCTCTAGTACCAGGCAGTTGGTCTAACTTGAACACCTTGGGCCCAAGGGTACCAGGAGCTTCACCTCGCGCTCTGGGATTACTATTTTGGTTATTAATCCCTGCTCCTTGGTGAATCAGGATGCGTTTGGTATCCTTACTAAAAGGAGCCGGACTGGTACTGGGGTTGCGAGTTTCTTTCGGGAAAATCGCCCCAAACTGAATTTCCAAGGGGTCGTTACCAGAACCGTAAGGATGTTGATCTGGTAGCGGTTGCTCATAAGCCGCAAATGTGGTGATGAACTGAGGTATCTTGCGGAAAGGCGCACTGTAGTTAAACAGGTCTTGCTGCGGCCCCCAGTTGCGACATTCTTGTGCTTCTTGACCCAGACCCCGCAGGTAGGGTACTGTTTCTTCACCAAAATAGTCGCTGTATTCAGCAGAATCTACTAAGGCATCTACTAAGGCTGGTAGACCACCGTTAGAAATAATCGAGAAGTATTTTTGTACTTCTTCGCGGCTACTTGGCCCCCGTCCTAGAATGTGACGGAAAGCTAGTTCGATGACTCGGCTGTTAATAAAAGGCTGGTAAAACTGTTTTTGGTAAAGGGGAGATTTAGCTAAACGACGGACAAACTCTTTCACAGAGATGTCGCCATTCTTCACCTTGGATTCCAGGTCAGATATGGATAAGCTATAAGCACGGGTAATGTCGCGCTCAAAGATTTGCCGATATGCAGCCTTGATTACCTCGTTTTTTTCGCTACTTGATAACCCAGTCTTCATCACAAACTTGGGACGCCGTTCTGCTGCATTAAAGTAAATTTGCGGCAGTTGTAACCCTTGCTGGTCAATAGAAGGGCGTTGGCGGACTTTGTTTGAAGGTGTGGCTGCTTTGAATTCTGTTAACAAAACATCCATGTACTGAGACACAATTTCTGTAGCCTCAGCATCATTACGGAAAAATGAAAGTGCCCCGGCTTTAATTTCCTGCAAAGCTACTAGCGTTGCTTCACCAGAACAGGCATTTTCAATGATTTCCCGCAAACCCCTTGTATTCACCGCTATGATGTTGGGGTCGCCAGCAACGATCGCATAAGTAGCGTAGCGCAAGAACCAGGATAAATCCCGTAAGCTCTTGGCCATGTTGCTTGGGCCATAACGAGCAATGTTAATTGGTCTAAAACCTGCGGGTGTTGGACCGCTGGGGGATGAGTTAAATATTGAACGTAAATTTTCTAGGAACCCACCACGACTTTCAACGTAGGTTACGGTTCCTAGTTGCATCCCTTGTTGAACGTTAGCACCACCACCACCGGCTGTTACTAATTCTGCTTCTCTGGGCTTTTCTAAAAAAGCCATTGGCGAACCACCGACAAAAATCCGGTTGGCAGCCCGAGACACAATAATCTCGGCATTGTCTGTCAACGTCTGAGAAATTTCTAGACGCTTGGCACCAGATGCAAAATAGCTTGCCAGTTCATTTAATTCACCATTTCCCAAGAAGCGGTCTTGCTGCTCTGCTTGGGTAATCGTGGATACAGTTAGGGTTTGATATAGTTGCGGACGCGCAACCGAGCTTCCACCACTCGCCTTAACACTCATCGGATTTGTAAAACTCCCATCATAAGCGTTTATATGTTAAGTCTGGATTGTTTTGAGGCTTGACACATCGGTGTGTCTATGCTTTATGAGCTTGAGAGTATTGCCTGCAAAACTGCCAGTAAATTAACCCAGTTAGCTTTTAGATTAGAACGTTTTGCGTTCTCAAGGCGGATTTATTAAGAAGTATGTAGAACCTGTATCTTAAATGTCTCCAGTCTTAAAAGTGCATACTCCAGTTTGTCTGAGATTAAGTCTAAGTTTTGTAACTAAGTAGTAGGTTGGGAACTGTCTACTGATTTCTTTTTTATTTAAACGCATAAGCGCTTCTCACGAGACGCGACGCGTAGCTTGCTTCCACGAAGTGGTACGCCTTCTGGCAGGGTAGGGGCGCAGAGCTACGCAGAGAATTAGCTACAAATTAATGAAATGTTGTACTTAGTTACTGAACAGTGTTTCTTAATCGATGTTAAGTTGTTTTTGCTACTGTTAAACTCATATTCACAACTGACACTGCGCGGTAAGTAATTCTTAATTTGTGGTGGTTTAATCTGCAAATAGTCAGTATTTACATACAGGGTAAATACTATGCACAAAAGTTTTAATTGTAACTATTTATTCAATGTTACTCTATCTGCGATCGCAATTATTTTCGCTGTCACTACGGCAAAGACTAGACCTCAAATACCAACTCTGAGATACAACAGTGAAGCCCACGACTACGAGGGCACAAAGGGAAATATATAAATTTATACTTTTATGCTGATGTCACTTCTTAAAAAGGGACAGTGACTAAAGGAAGCATAACCGTTAGTGGTAGCGATCGCCTAAAATTCACCACAAAAAATGCTAACGCAGTAAAACTGTTACAAAATATTTATAATTCTAAATCTTGCCAATAATTTCAGAGACCCAGCATATATCACCGAAGTTGGACGTGACCAGTTTTATCGCAAAGAAAAGTTTGCTTATATCGCTACTGGGGTATAAGGTGGGTCATCATTGCAGATAATGTCCTTGAATAAGTTGCAATAATTCATAGGTAATACCAAATATTGCCAAACCAATCAATGTGATGTTTAATTAAGCTTGTTCTTAAATTTAATATGATGATAAAGCGACGTAAATTTCTAGCTTTAATTCCTGGTTTTGTATTAGCTAGTAGTAGCAGCATACTTGTGAGTTTAAATCCCAAAAAATATTTAACTAATCGGAAACGAAGTCTACCATTTTTCTTAGGTTGGTATGACAATATCAACAATAAGGATGTACCAATAAAAGCATCTTCTAAAGGAATTGACTTATTAATGCCCTATGTTGAAAAAGAGAGCAAGGCAAAAATACAGGCATTTTTAGATGCTTCTCAAAAAACACCAATAAAAATTCTGCTTGAGATTCCTCGTACTTTAATTGAATCAGAAAATATTTCAGGAGTAAAAGACTTTATTCGTACTTATAAAAACCATCCCTCCGTTTATGCTTGGTATCTTTATGATGAACCAGAAATAAAAAAACCTAGACCAATTTCTCCAAATTTGTTAAAAAAGGTATACAAAGCTATTAAGGAAGAAGATAAATCAAAGCCAGTGGCATTAGTTTTTACCAAGATAGAAAAAATTGAACCTTACAGTGATGCAATGGATATACTGATGTGGGATTGTTATCCTTGCAAAGATGGAGTTGTAGAATTCCAATGGGTATCATTTTACCGAAAAGCACTCTACGAAGTCATTTCCCTTGCTGATGTTAAAAATAAAAAATTTTTGAACGTAATACAAGCTTATAGAGGAAATCAGACCGATTTTCGATTACCAACAAAGTTAGAATTTCGCTATATGTTTTATTTATCAGTCCTTGCAGGAGCTGATGGGCTGTTATTTTGGATACACTATCTCTCTTCACCTTCCTGGAATGAGTCAGTTTTGTATCCTACTATTAAAGAATTCCGAAATTACATTCCTGCAATTGTTAGAGGAGAAGATTTAAGTAATCCAGTACAAGTAAACAACCCAAATATAGAAGTTAAATTATTTCCTATTCCTAATACTACAAAGTTTTTAATTATAGCTGTTAATCACACTTCGACTAAAATAAACTTCGTAGTAAAACTGACTCAGAGTTTAGCTGGTAAAATAGTTACTTTGAATGAAAAAACTATTAATAACCTATTTCATAATGCAAGTTTCAGTACTCGTTTAAATCCTTATGAAGTAAAGTTGTATCAAGTAAGATAAGTTAATGATCTTAGTAATTAAATATAAAACCTCTAAATTCTCAAAACTTCTTATCCCATATTTCTTAACTCCGAGAAGTGGGGATAAAGAAGTTTGAGCTATGTGGCGTAGTACTGTACTGTATTGCATAATAGCTGGAAGTGCTTTAACCCAAGTTTTTCTAGTCCTCTTCTAGAGGACTTGCACCATTAGACAGGGAATTCTATTCCCTGGCTAGCGGTCTGTATTGCATAATAGCTGGAAGTGCTGTAATTACGTTGTCCCACTTAGAGATACAGTATGATAAATATTTTTTTGCTGGAGATTAACTAGACTAGATATGATATTACACCGATTTTTATGATAATAATTAATACCTGTAGTTTGAATATTTTGAATATATTTAATTATAAATCTTGGATTTCTATTTAACTAAAAATTCACGAGCATCTTGGTGAAAATTTCTCTCTTTTTTAAACTTTTTGTATCCCCAAACTTGCATTTGATAGGGAAGAATACGAAATAGTAAAGACATTACTTTGAGAATATTTAATTTTAGTGAAAGAGTATTGTATTGATATCGTGCTTTAATTTGCTGTCCTAAAGCCGCAGACCGTCTACTGATAACGCCTGTATTTCTATAATAAAGTAAAGGTTCAGATAAATTTGAAATACCAACTCTCAATTTCAATGCTCTTGCCCACAATTCTAAATCACATTCAGAACGAAATTCCATGTTATAAAGTCCTGTTTTAGCAAAAACGCTACTTCTAAACATCACAGATGGATGTATCAAGGGATTTTGATAATGAAACAGTGCATGTATCTCCTGATTACATACAGGCATTATCCTAATTGAGCAATTTTCTCTTGGAAATTCATCCTCAAAGACAAAAGCCCAAGTACCCAAGATATCAATATCTAAATTACTTTCTAAAAAACCTATTTGTTTACTGAATCGCTCTGGATGTGCAATGTCATCAGAGTCCATTCTTGCGTAGTATTTAGATGACGAGTTTAATATGGATATATTAAGCGCATGAGCTAAACCCATGTTTTGAGAAATTAATAGGTGTTTTATATGGGGATAAGTTGCAGTATATTCATTAACAGTTTCCTCCAAATTTTTTGGAATCAAACCATCCTGAATTAAATGAATTTCCTTTGCTGGTACACTTTGCCATAGGATAGAGTCAATAGCAGCACGAAGATGTGCAATATTGCTACCTTGGTAAAAAGGAATACCCACTGTAATGCTTGCTTGTATGTTGCTAGAAACTGTAGGTACTGTATTCGACATGGATGTATTTCACCTGTATATATTTCAAAGACAAAAATGTACTTATAAAATTTCTTGCAAGGTTTTTGAAAGATAAGCTTCTGAATGATTTTCTTGGAAGTATCTTATTGCTTCCCAATAGCGTTTTTCATAATCATTTATGTCCATACTAAATAAATCATGGATACATTTTGACATTGAGCTTTCGTCATTAAAATCAGTAAAAAAGACAAAACTTAGACCTTTTAAATATGAGAAAGTAGGAATATCATTAATAATTAAAAGCTTTCCATAACTCAAAGCCTCTGTCACCACACCACTTTGAGTTGAGAATGAGTAGGGAATCACAACAAAGTGGCTTAAACCAAGTAGGAAACTTTTAGCGCTATTTGAAATGAAGCCAGGAAATCTAATTATTAGTTTGTCGTCGTAGTTTACTTGTATATTTCTCTCACTTCCACCCCGAATAAATCTCGCTTGCTTTGGGTAATCTTTGTTAATTATATTTGCTAGAGATAAAAATCCTTGAGGATTTTTATCTCTATCTGCTCGACCTAACAATAAGAAACTTTTTTCATTATCCCAACTAAACTTAAGTTGCGCTAAATTATTTTGTAAAATATCTTTTGGGAGAGAAAGAAATGATAAATTTAACTTGTAAAGTTTATCATTATTAACGAAGTCTTGTGCTTTCAAAAACGCTTCATTGCTAGGCAATAATATCTTATCTCCTATATAGCCAAAAACGAAATGATATAAAAATACAATATATGCTTTTAAAGGGTTAATCCTTCCTTTTTCAAATTTAGGTTCATGCATCAAATAAGAAATTTCTAAGTTTTTATTTAAAAGTTTACTAATTGTTTTTAAAATTAAAGCTAATACTAAATAATCTAACTGGATTAAAAAGAAAAATACTGATATTTCTTCTTGCTTATTTAGACTCACTAAATGTTTGATTAATAACCAACTTTCTCGTAAAGTGACGGAATACAAGTATTTTACAGAATAACTAGTTATATCAGAACCATTATTTAGTGTCATTGCTTTGTAAAAAGATTCTGAGCAATGATGCACTCTAGGATTTTTCGGTCTAAAAAGATATATTATATGCATGATTCACAACGGTATAGAGGGATAGAAATAAGGTTAATCCTCAAAAAAATATTTAATATGACTGAAGTCTTAGTAAATATTCGCTAATGTAATATTTAATTTATTCATTTTTTGAATGCAAAAGGTGAGTCAATTTTGAGATAATTCTTTAGCATAATCAATGTATTTAAAATACTAATTATAAATTTTTCATGTATTTTATTCGCGTAGATAAAACGTATTTGTGAATGCTCAATAATTCTCTTTTGAGTTTGGCTAGAAATCCCTCCAGGTTCGCGTATTGATATTACTGTAGGCAAATAAAATATTGTTATATTTTTAAGCATTCGCAGAAATAATTCGTAATCCATAGAAATTTTAAGAGACTCATTGTATTTGTAATTTTTATGTAGGGAAGTTTCACAGAAAAAACCCTGGTGCGGTAAAAACATAAAGTATTTTAGAAACTTCGATGAAAGTTGCGGCGGACGATAAAATATAGTTTCTCCAGCAAAACTTGTAGTGACAGTGACACCGATAGCACATTTCCATTTATGTTGCATATAGCTTTGCACAACTTCAGAAATCACTGTTTTGGAAAAGAATACATCTCCAGAGTTTAAGAAGAAAATTAAATCCCCATTACTTTTTTCTAAACCTTTATTAAATGCACTAGATATACCATTATCTAGTTCTGATAAATAAAGATACCTTTTAGAATGGTTATATGACTCTAAAAACTCTTTACTTCCATCATCAGAATCTCCGTCAATAACAATATGCTCTATTATTTTATAGTCTTGTTCTTTAACTGATTGTAAGGTTTTTTCTAATCCTTGGTAATTATTTTTGGATATCGTCACTATTGAGACTTGGCAATTATTCATATTAGTTATGATTAATTAGGTTTAACGCAAACTGATAAAAAAGGTAAAAATATTCACTGATTGGTGTAGTTAGCGGTTCACCATTCCAAAAAGTTAGGTAGCTTTGAGGAACTGTGAGACTAACAAAAAAGTAAATCATCCTGAAAACAATTGCCAATATAAATATAAGAGTATCATAGCTATAGGCATCATCAAGTTTGTCGGAAGAGAGAGCGATAATATAAAAAAAACCAGGTATGCAAAAAAACATACTGGTAATTCTCAAGTTAAATCCATATGTCAAAGACCCAAAATAAAGTAAGAAAAGCAAAAAGAATGTTGTAATCCATCTTATATATCTTCTATTGGTTTTGCTATATACTCTATTTATTTTGCTTAGATCAGTTCTCAAGATAAATATAGAGATAATAATATAATCAAGAATAGGACGTATTTGATTTTTAATCTTATCTCCAAAACTGTAGTCATCACCGCCACCGCCATAAATATCGATTCTCTGAGATACAGAACCATCAAAAGATGACAATAAACTTGTCAAATCTAGCAGTGATTTCATTATTACTGATGAAAATAAAAGTATCGAGCCAAAACAAATAATAATACTAAATCTGTTATTCAAATATTTAGAAAACGATTTTAATGGATTTAATACATTAATCAATTTATATTTGAATAGTCCAGGTAATATGCCAAAAATATACATTAAAGAAGATTTGTGTGTCCAATAGCCAACATATATACAAAGACAAGCAATCAAAAAATTATCAACATAGATAGCAGGTATTATAAATATCCATGAATAAATTTGTCTCATCCAAAATAGTTGAAAATAGTATCCTTGAGTGGTTACATTAATTAATATGATTAAGGGATAAAAATCGGGCATGAATAGCATAGGAAAAACGGTGAAAGCCGTATTCATGCTCAAAGATTGAAAGAATAAAAAACTTAGTTGACTAGGCCCTATTAATACACTCAAATATTTAGGCAAAATGAAAGAGACTGGTTCTAGTTCGATATCTGGAATAGTCAACCCTGTTTCTTTCTGAAGCCAAGAATAAATATCAAGATATACAATTGTATCTTGAAATGGCTCAAAGCTGGCTATATATGTAGTAATTGTAAATAAAACTAGTAAGATTGGAAATATATTAAGTATACGTTTTTGGTTTCCTAGTATTTGATTTTGGGAAATATTAATTTGGCAATATGCAAGTATAAAAACTACACCTAATAAGGGAATAATAGCCCAAATAGCTAGACCAAATATCAAAATAAAATTTTTAAAATTGCCAAACAAAGAAAAAAGTTTATGTATTGAATGGATTTTATCTTTTTCTGGGATGAATTTAAGAAGCATAATTTTTATATATTATAAGTGCAACATTATCACGTCTATAAACTCAAAACCCTTGCACTTTCTCTGGGAGGTTGCTAAACGAATTTGATGATACTCGGTTACGAAGCTAGTATTTATCAAGCTGTGTGGATTCTAAATCCACTGTGGGGGATTTTTCAGCATTACTTTTTTTGTCTATTCATTGCTTCCTTATAAACCGCAACGTACTGCTGTGCGATCCGAACTGGGTCAAACATATATTCTGCATGACGACGGGCTGCTAAACTAAGAGATTTACTTTCCTTTTGTTGTTGTAGAACCCATTGAATTCCTGTTGCTAAATCTTCTGCTTCGTATGGTTGTGCCAAATAACCTGACACCTTATGCTGAATTAAATCAGGCATTCCTCCAATTTTGAAGGCAACAGTAGGAGTGCCGCAGGCTATTGCTTCAACAACTGTATTCGGTAAATTATCTTGTCTAGAAGGTGCAACAAAAACATCAGCGGCAGAATAGAGTAGAGCCAGAGAAATATCATCAGCAAGATGTCCTGTGTATCGAATTGGAAAACCCAATTTAGGAACTTGTGGCGGACGTGACTGCCCAAAAATTACTATTTCAATTTCTATATCTTTTGACTTTTGATTTTCCAGAAAACTGGTAGCTTGTAATAATAAATCAATACCTTTGCGAGGATCATTTGTTCCGCCCAAGGCACCAAATAAAATTAACGATCGCTGTTGAGGTAAATTCAAAAGCTGTCGTGCTAATGTTTTTTCAATCGGACGAAAGCTATCTAAATCTAAGGGATATGGTATTACTGAGACGGGACAATCTGCCATCAATGCACTATTGCGAACGCAATCTGCTAGCCAGTTACTAGGACAAACAATATGGAAAGGATATTTCCAGTTACGTTGCTTGCGTTCCCAAGTCCAACGATTTAAATCGAAACCAGACTCGTCTTGTGGACGGTTGTCTGCTCGATAACCCTCACGCCAGCGAGCATTAAGTCCATCGTTTGTATAGTGCTCTGCTCCACAAAATGCCCACATATCGTGAAACGTCCACACTATCGGTTTCCGAATCTGACCAATTTCACTAATGGATAAAGTCTCTGCACCTACCCAATGAAGATTTATCACATCTGCATCAGAGGCATGGAAAGATTTTACCCAATTAGAAGGAAGAAGTCCAGCCGAATAACGCGTTGGATCAGAACTTTTGATGGTTTTTTTGGCTAATAAACCAATCCCTGTGCGAATTTCTGTTGTTATTCTTCCGATTTTTAATGAATTACCTCTAACTGTTGGATCGTCAGAAGTCTTTGACAAAACTTGCATCCGAGAGTCTATTTCTGCCTGTAACAGACAACGATGAATCCGGTAAGCTGCACGAGCAGCACCTCCAGATAAATCAGAATAACTAGTATGAATAATTTGCATAAGTAGATTCAATGGTTAAACATTAATAGATCGACAAATTATTTTAAATTTTTGAATGTTTTTCTGAGCTTTCTCTGCACACGTTTCAAGAGACTTGGCATATAAACATTTTCTCTTGTGAAGCGATCGGCTTGGCGATCTGGGATCATGAAAGGCGGATGTTGTAATGGAAATTGCACGGCTTGTGTCGGAACATTGGAGCGTGGATCGCCTCGATCTGTTGTATTGGTTCCATCCAGATCGAATCCCAGATTGCTAATCAAATTAACTGTAGGGATAATACTCAAGGCATTTTGTAACCAGGAACAGAGCATCCATTGATAGTCCCAAGTATCAAAACCATCATAGGTAGATTGAAATTGATTTTGCCAAAATTGGACTTCTCTGGAATCTCTGAGAATGTCTTTTAGCCAACCCTCGTCGCGAATGGTTGACCACTTTTTCATTTCTAGATCGTAATGTTGCCATGCCCTACGCCAGGTTGCCCATCCCCATGTTCGGGTATAAATCGAAAAGTAATAGCTATCCTGAATCTGCCGATTTCTAGGATTGCCCAAGGGGGTATTATCTCCAGAAATTGTCATAACCCGCTCATCATGACGGTAATACCTCAATAATTCTTCGCAATAGGGAAAAAATGTCGGATGAGGTAAACAGTCGTCTTCCAGAAGAATAGCTTCTTCAACGATGTCAAATACCCAAGAAAAAGCAGTCGCTTCCCGCTGCTTCATCCCCATATTGATGTCAGAATAATTGGTTAAGACTTCGCAGGGCCAGTCTACGCGATCGATAATCGATCGCGTTTCAGCACATTTTTCGGTCTCTCCTATTCGATTTACACGAGGCCCATCTGCTGCAACTAGGAGTATAGGTGGACGTGCTTGGCGAATTGCCTCAAACACTTTTGCGGTTCTATCTGGGCGATTGAAAATGATGAACGCAACTGGAGTTTGCATTTTGACAATACCTTTCTTTCTGAAAGTTAATACACTAGATAATGCGTTTGTACAGTGCGTAAGTCTTAAAGTCGTAAAACAATAAACAAGCCTGGAAGCACTTCAATGACTGGAGGAACTATCTCATTAGTTTCCACAATTGGTATTATTTAGTTTATTTAACTTCGATAAAATGACAGGGAACGTTTCAATCCAGCTTGAGTAGTAAAGTAAATAAAATATGCCATAACCTTTGGTGAAATGCTGCATTTAAATGCCTCTTTAATTTGTGCGATCGCAGCAGGTAAATCGCCAATCATCAGCATATTTTGGGCTGTTCTGAGAGCGCAGATTGCCGAGTGTTTTTTATTGGCATTGATCAGGCGATCGACTGTTGATTGTGGCAGATAAGCAGGCAAATAAGACTGTACAATTTCCAACCCACGGCGTACCTCTTGGATATTTTTGCCTGTACGCACAGTTTGTCCAGTATTAGATACAGAATGTAGCCGATAAATAGCTAGTGGCTCAACTTCGTACCATACAGGGTATTGTGCGGCAATTCGCACCCACATTTCCCAGTCTTCATAATAAAAACAAAACCGATGGTCAAAACTACCTAACTTTTCATATACTTGTCGGCGAACGACAATAGAGGGAGTTTGAATATATTGTTTGACTATAATTTTTTCCAACCAATTATCAATTGTGCCGCTTTGAGGTTGTAATATCTCAGAAAAGTGTCGCCAGTGCCCTTTCTCATCCATAAAGATGTGACGACAGAAAGCGGCTCCTATTTCCGGCTGGGTATCAAATGTTTGTTGCATCTTGGGATAAAAGCCTTCCCGAACGCAATCGTCACCATGCAAAAGATGGATGAGTTTGCCACGCGATCGCTGTAGACAGGTGGTAAAGTTCTTAACATGTCCAACATTTTCTGGCTGGCGATAAAAACTAACGCGATCGCCTGCTAATTCTTTAACAATAGCTTCAGGATCGTCCTTGGTGGAGTGGTCATCAACCACCTCTATTTGCATTATCTCTGGTCCTGGGTCTTGTGATAACACGCTTGCTAATGTTTCCCGCAGATAGTTTGCACAGTTGTAGGTGGGAATCATCACTGACCATAAAGGTCGTGGTTCTCCATCGGGCACAGGTTGAATAACAGATCGAAAAGGGTATAGGTCATTCATAATAATTGGCTTTTCATTAGTTAATTTGTTTTTTTATTGCTGTAATTAAATATTTTTTCAAGTCATTGTGAAAAACTATCCGTCAATTAGTTTTGGCAGACCGCTAGGTTTATGCTGAGTATGTCTAAATATGAATTTCACAATTTTTTTATCCTCCTCGTAAGAGACTGAGTAACATCTTGAAAAAATTGCAACAAGTAGAACATTCGTGGGTGCTGATAAGGCCATAATGCTTTATTTAAAGCTTGCAAAATCTCAGTATCCTGGTATCCTTGTTCGCACAAATATTTCTCTAACCAGGTTAAGAAAGTTAAGTGGGTAGAATTTGGTTTGAGTGGATTGTATTGTGCTGAAGCTTGTGCAACATAACAGGAGCTTTTTGGGTGTTGTCGATACATATCCCAACAGCCACTTTCTACAAAGACAGATGCTTTGACACAGACTTTGGCAAAGAAAGCTTGATCTTCAAACATTCCTCGGAAGGACTCCTCAAAGCCACCGACATCTTGAACGAGTTTGCGACGTATGAGGACGCTACAGGTGCCTGGTGTTTCGGCTTTGCCTTTCAAAAACAACTTGAGCAGTGTTGGCGGTTTTAGTAGGGTATCAGGTTTTACACCCAGAGTTCGTTGGCGATCGCGCTTCGCATCTTCAGGATTACCCGTCCAGCTAAACCACATCAGAGTGGAGCCATAAACCATACCTGCTTCGGGGTGAGCTTCTAATATTGCTACCTGCTTCTCCAGTTTTTGTGGCAACCAGATATCATCTGCATCTAGTAAAGCAATATATTCACCTTTTGCATGGCGAATTCCCAGATTGCGCGTTGCACTCATACCGCGATTTTGATGACCTTCATGCTCCAAATAGCGCACTTTGTCAGGGTGTTGTTGGGCATATCGCAACGCAATAGCTGTACTCTCGTCGGTTGAGCCGTCATCTGCTAACGAAAGTTCCCAATTGTCATAGGTTTGAGCCAAAATGCTTTCTATTGCTTCTATAAAGAACTTTTCAATACCGTTCAAAAAGATGATGATGCAAGAAACTAACGGTTTGTTATTTATCTGTTCAACCATGAAACCACCTCGCTAATTGCTTGGCAAATTCTTCCCCATTCCAGTTTTCAATCCCGAAGCGAGGCAATTGAAAACTGTTGCTCTGTCGCCATACAATGTCTTCAGTTGTAGTGCAAGCACAATCAAATCCAATAGTTCGAGTCAGTTCCAGGGTTTCTGGAGTGTAATTACCAAATGGATAGGAAAAACTTGTCACGGGACAATTGAGCATCTCCTCTAAAGCAGCTTTGCTTTGCTGGATTTCATGCCTTTGTAATTCTGTTGATTGTGCTGAAAGAAATGGATGGGTAACTGTGTGAGCGCCAATTTCTACTAATTGCTCTTGTCCTAAAGCACACACCTCTTCCGGTAAAAGGGAGCGGTGAGTCTTGCGTACCGTAGATTCGGCATTAGCCCAAATTACTAACTCGTTTAGAGCTTTTAAACATTCCCGTTCCGCTAAAGGTAGTAATACTTGCCAAATTGAGTAATAGAAAGACATTCGAGAACCGGGTTTAGCTTGCCAAGCTTTAGAAGTGCGATCGCTTTGATAGTCTTGTTCAGTGTAATTGGCTGCTTGCCCTAGCTCCCAGTGACAAAGGCTACCATTAATATTCAGAGAAAGTTTCTCAGGTAATGTGCCTGGTTGCAAAAGTAGCCTTTCTAACTCGTCCCACCAAAACTCACGCTCTTTCCCTATGTAGCCAGTACTTACGAAAACCGTGGCTGGAATGCTATAGCGCTCAAGTATTGGTTTGGCATAATGGAGATTGTCTGCATAACCATCGTCAAATGTGACAACTACTGCCCGATCTGGAATATTGCCATCTCGATGCGCTTGCGCGAATTGCTTGAGGCTAAGGGGTTGGTAATATTTTTGCAAAACTTCTAGTTGTTCGGCGAAGTTTTGGGGAGTTACGCACAGACTCCAGGGGTCTAATTTTACCTCAGCGACGCGATGGTACATCAAAATCAGCCCCTTAGAGGATGCTAAATTTTTCTGGAGTCGTCGAATTGTTCGCTGCAATTTGTCACTTCCAGGTATTTTCATTCCATCACCTCATATCAGGTTTCACTGCTCTGACGGTGATAGTTACCTCGTACCTAGGGTCATGATAATCTAGCTTTCCCTTGGGTATATCTTGAACTACCAATCCTTGAAGAAAAGCTGTGGCTGCCAAAGCATTTCCGTGGGTTTCGACTTGAATATTCTCTTTAGGAAAAACCTCCTCAAATAGCCGCTGTGCAGATAGGGCTGTAAAATTCCAACACCAGCAATTGTTCCATTCCTGATCTTTGAGTGGTGTGATTCCCGGAAATGTAGCCAGAACAACACCTCCTGGTTTCATAATTCTGTAGGTTGTTAAGAGCGCTAGTCGCACTTCGTAAATTAGCTGAAGCGTCTGAACCAGTATAAAGCTGTCAAATGTATTTGATGGTATGTGTTCTGCATCTGTTAAATCTGCGATGATTGTTGCATTGGGGTTATCTTGAACGTGCAATACATCGCTTTTAGTAACGCGATCGCCTCCAAATTGCTGAGTATAATAGTTATCTCCAATTTCTAATACGTGACCATGAATATCATTTGAATGGCGACCCAAAAAATTCTCAATATAGTAGCGGTCAATTGGTTTTCCTTGTTCAAAACCCCAACTTGAATTTATAGGTTTTAAGCTTTGCAGACTACCCAGTCGTACCTTATTATATTGAGACTTTAGCCAGTGGTGGGTAGGAGATGGTAATATCTTTTGGACGATTAGTTTTAACTGTTCTGTGTTCATGAAAAAAATTATTTTAATGAGTATGGCTTTTTTAAAGAAGAATTATATGCCCAACAGTTCTGCATAACTCCAATTTGCATAAACACGGACACCCCGTTCTAAAGATAAAAAATCGGTTATTCCTAGACTTCCTAATTTTGTAACATCAGCTTGCCAATTAATGGGGGTTCCAACAGGAACGATTCCATCAAATTCAACACTACCTTTGTAGTCTAAGGATTTAAACACCATCTCCGCTAGTTCTGAAATTGTAACTTCTCTTCCACTTGCAAAATTATATGTTTCTCCTTGCATTGGTGCAGAAGTTGCTACTACTAATAAAGCTTTGGCAATGTCGAGTACATGAATAAAATCACGGCTTTCTTTGCCAGTTCCTTGTAACTTAACTAGGGGTTGATAAATTGCTTGTCGGCAAATATCCCAAAGGACTTGACGGCGTAAACCCGGGCCATAAGCAGAAAAAATTCGGACACTTGCAGTTGGTAAATCATAAACTTTGCTAAATTCTAAACATAGTTGCTCACTTTGTAACTTATGAAATCCATACGGAGAAATGGGGTTACAGCGTTGAGTTTCTCCAATAGGTAATGACTCTGGATTTCCATAAATAGCTGCACTAGAAAGAAAAATAAATCGACATCTAGGCGCATTAATTCGCAACGCATTTAAAATTGCAAAAGTTAAAGCTGTGTTAGATTGAAAGTCAATATCTGGTTCTACAATCGATAAGCCAACAGAGGCACGCCCTGCACAATGAATGCAAACTTTAGGAGAATATTCCTTTAATAAGTTATTTAAAGAGGGGTCGGGTAATTTGAGACGATGATAGACTGTTAAGTTGTGAAGGGGAGCATTTTCAGGAGGCGAATTATCAACGCCTATTACCGACCAACCTTGCTCTGAGAAATACCGAGCAACGTAACGACCAATAAATCCCGCTACTCCAGTAACTAAAACTGATTGATGGAAAGTAGTCATTTTGGTTATGTTGTAATAACTAGTATTTGATGATTGTTGTCAATTGAGATAAATGAATTCTGATAATTATCTCAATATTTAAAGTTAAATATTTACATATCTAAAACAGTTTTTGTCCACCAATCTTTTCGAGTATTAGCAAAATTAAAAGCATCTTCTAAGATTCGGTGACTTAATTGCTCTAAGACTTCTTTTCTCGATAAAGTATCACAAATATAAGCTGCTGCTTCGTCAGGGCTATTAATATCTAAAATTGGTAAGCCAGATAAATATGGTAATGCTTTAAGACAAGGCTCAGTTGCAAAGAAAGGCATTCCATAAGAAACACATTCGACTAATTTCATTTTCACTGAAAAATCATTATCAATAGGACATATAAAAATATCGGAAGTCTCAAACAAATCCTCAAGCTGTTTTTTAGGAATAAAACCAGGAATATGAACGTTATTTTCTATAGTCCAATCTTTGGGTATATTATGAAAATCTGTACCAGTGATCACAATTTTTATTGTATTATTTAGTCTTAATAATCTCGGAGATAATTCATAAATTAACCATTTTACAGCTAAAAAATTGAAATAAAAATTAATATTACCAGCAAAGAAAATTGTCTTTGAATTTGTATAACGCCAGCCGCCGATTTTAGGCGGAAGTATTTGTGAATTGATCGATACTTTTTGATTAGCTAGTAAATATTTGGGAATATCTGCTTCGGACATAAATATACATTTATCAGCCAATTTACAGACTTTTTTTTCAAAATTCTTAAGTCTTAAATAACTAATAAAAATGCTAAATTGGGATTTGTAATTGAACCAATTATGGGGAGCAAGAGCCTTAAAAAATTCTGCCTCTTTATCAGTTGCAAGGTATATCTTTTTTTGTTTAAGTTTCAGGAAATTTTTAAACCATAAAATACTATATAGTTGTTCAACAATAACAACTTGAATCGAGAGTTGTTCGCAGAGTTCAGTTAAATATTCAGAAACATATTTTGCTCGATCAAAATTGTAGTACGTTACATTCTGAAAGCTAAAAGTAGATCGTATCTTATACACTAATCTTTTATATATTTTTACTACTTCTTTTAAGAAATTTTCTTTTTTTTCAGAAGGAGTTAATCGAGTAGTTAAGTAATATTTAACTTTCAGCTTTTCTAATTGTATTTTGGTTTCTAATTGATTACTTTCGTTACAAGTAACAGCAACATAAAGGTTGATGTCTTCTATCTGAGATAATTGATAAATATCATTTAAAAGTGCCATTCCACAACCATTATTAGAGTCTAAAGGATAACTTGTGAAATAAAGAACATTTTGCTTTTCCATGCCTTCTCTCTTATCTATCTTGTATCAAAAGGGATGTTTTTTGTATTAAATAAACATCAGGCTATCTCTAGAAGTCTCTCAGTGAATTATTTCTAGGTTTTTAAATTTAGATTTGAATCGGCGATTGGCTTTGAGAATACTTGAAAGTTACAGGTTACTAACCCGTCACATGTTATACCAAACTCTTCGGATGGAAGTTCAACCACCTCTATTTCAAATGCCGACTCAATATAATCAAAGATAGTATGAAATGAAGAATCGGAAAGCCAAAGACCAATGACATAATTACCTGATTTTAAATGTAGTTTTTCAATGTTTAATTGAACTATATTTTCTCCCTGCTGAAGGGATATTATTTGTCCAAGTGATACAATATCTGCATTTACCAACTTGATGCCAAAATGGTTATACACAACAACTGCAAGACTTCCAATATTTCTTGAAGAATCTGATTCAATATTCAGTAAAAATTCAAGTTCACCATTGGAATAAGCATTAAAAGAAATATCTTTTTTTGAACTCCTATATTGAGCAGCAATAAAACGAGCTTGTCCATTGCCATTGCGAGTTACATTACTTAAATTTATCCACTCGTTGGGTAAAGCTTGATAAGAATAAGAGTTACTAGATAAATATTGAGTTATGACGCTGTTTGTATTCTCGTAACTAATTAGCTGCCCCTTATTTAGTAACAAACATTTAGAACATAGCCGTTGAATTGCTTCAATATTATGACTTACAAATATAACTGTTCGAGCTTGATCGTTGGATACTTCCTGCATTTTGCCAAGACATTTTTTCTGAAAATTTGCATCTCCAACTGCTAAAACTTCATCCACAATCAAAACATCTGGCTCTAAATGTGCTGCAACCGAAAATGCGAGGCGTACATACATCCCAGAAGAGTAGCGTTTAACAGGCGTATCTAAAAATTTTTCAATCTCTGCAAAATCAACAATTTCATCAAACTTGCGTTTGATCTGTTGCCGCTCCATGCCCAAAATCGCGCCATTGAGGTAAATATTTTCCCGCCCTGTCAACTCAGGATGAAAACCTGTCCCCACCTCTAGCAAACTCGCCACTCGCCCCGTAATCTCAATACTGCCATGAGTAGGTTCCGTGATCCGGCTCAAAAGCTTCAGTAATGTCGATTTGCCCGCTCCATTCCGCCCAAGAATTCCAACCCGATCGCCCCGCTTAATCTCAAACGACAGATCCTTGATTGCCCAAAATTCCTCACGATTCGAGTTTTGTGTTTTGCGTTTTGCGTTGTGATTAAAAGGGTTCAAAGTCTTTGCGATCGATTTCGCCCCATCCGCCATGACATCGCGCAACGCCTTATAGCGATATCCCCCCTGCTGATGGCTCAACACATAGCTCTTACTTAAGTTTTCAACCTTAATCACCGTATCTGCCATATATTCTCCAACTGCTAACAACTTTTGAACCTATGTGCTTAAATAATGTCTGCAAACTTGCGCTCCATCCGGCGAAAATAATAAATTCCGGTAATCAGCACTAATATCACTAACGCCACCGACAAGAGAAATCCTGGTAAATAAATGTCAAAATTTTTACCCAAAATTGCCCACCGGAACCCATCAATCACACCTACCATTGGATTTAACGAGTAAAGTAGTCGCCACTGTTCCGGCACCACGCTACTACTAAAACCCACTGGTGAAATATAAAGTCCAAACTGCACAATAAACGGCACAATATATTGGAAATCCCGATATTCTACGTTTAATGCTGCCAGCCATAATCCCGACCCCATCGCTGCCGCAAAGGCGATCGCAATAAACAACGGCAGCGTTAAAATCCGCCAATCTGGTACAAAGTTATACCACGCCATAAAGCCCAACAGGATGATCGCAGAAATCATAAAATCCACAAAACTCACAATCACCGCACTCGTTGGCACAATCAAACGCGGAAAATAAACCTTAGAAATTAAATTAGAATTACTAATTAAGCTATTACTACACTCACTCAAGGCATTGGAAAAGAACTGCCAAGGTAGCATTGCCGAAAACACCACAATCGGGTAAGGCGCACCCGCCGACGGTGCCTTGAGTAAAACACCAAATACCAGCGTAAACACCATCGTTGTTAAAAAAGGCCGCAGTAATGCCCAAGCCAGCCCGATCGCCGTTTGCTTATAGCGCACCAATATGTCTCGCCATGCCAGGAAGTAAAACAATTCTCGATACTTCCAGATATCCTGCCAATACTGCTGCTCGATTCGCCCTGCCTTAATCACTAATTTCTGCCGAGGCTCGAGCGTCTGTTTTCTCATCATGAAAATACCCCTATCCCCAGAGTTATATAGTCCAGTCAATAAATAAACTTCATCAAGCTCTTATCCCAGGCACATTTATCTGACTCAAAGCAGACCTTTTTCCACCGTCAGATCCCCTGGAGTGATAGTAACCAGACGCTTTTTCAGCAGTAACCCCATTTACCACCATTCCTAAAACACGCGATCGCGCTTGCTCTAGCATCATTTTCGTATTCTTAGCAACAGCACGGTCAAGCACTCCAGGATGTACAACTAGCAATATTCCATCTGCCATCTTGCCTAGCATGAGTGCATCACCAAACAAACTCAAGGCAGGAGTATCAATAATTACACAATCATAGTCTTTGACTGCCTCTTGAATTAACAAAGCCATAGGCTGCGAATCTAGCAATGCTGCGGGTTTCGCTAGGATTGTCCCAGCCGTTAATAAATCCAAGTTAACTAATACTTCTTGGGTGGCGTTGCGAAACTCTGCTTGACCAACTAAAACATTACTTAGTCCGACTGGATTAGATAGTTTCCAGATTTCCTGTTGGGAGGAGTGACGCATATCCGCATCTACTAATAGGATTCTGCGCCCCATATGTGCCTGAGCTACTGCCAAATTTGCAGCCACAAATGATTTACCTTCACCTGGAGCTGAACTAACTACGGCAATTACTTTTAGTGGTCGATGGTCGATAGTCAAATCCAGGTTCGTCTGAAGCATCTCAAAGGCTGAACTTGCTCCCGAATATGGATTATCTTTGACTGGTAGTTCGACTAAACCTTCCCCACTGTTTTTAGCTTTTTGACCCAAGAGAGGAATCGTACCGAGTAAAGAATAACCTAAGAACTGCTGGGCTTGCTCAAGAGTTTTGAGGGATCGATCCATAGCTTCTAAGATCAAAGCTACCCCTACACCCAGCAAAATTCCCAAAAATCCACCCAGCGCTAGGTGAAAGGCAATTTTAGAAGGAACAGCTTTTTTAGGAAGTAAAGCCGCAGATATTACCCTGGCATTACCGACATTCTGATTTACTACTACATCGACTTCTTGCGATCGCTTTAGCAGTTCTTCATAAGTAGATGTAGCAACTTGCAACTGTCGCTCTAGCTGTTGCTGTTTTTCTTGCAGTTGGGGTAAAACACTCAATCGTCTTTGAGAAAGTGTATATGCATTCTGCAAAACTGTAATTCGGTTAGCTAATGCTGAACGTTCTACATCCGACTGTACCAGTTGGGCCAGTAAAGTCTGCTTGAGTTCTCCCATCCCTAAATTCTGGGCTGGTACAGATTTTTCTCTACCTGCATTCTCAAAAATTCGCGTCTGTAGCTGCTTTTTGAGGGCTGCTTCTTTTGCTAACAAATTAGCGATCGCCGGATGTTTGTCTGTATAGCGAGTCTTTTCTACTGCTAACTGGTTTTGCACCTGTTGGTACTGTGTTAATACCTCCTGCACAGCTTTTGATTGGCTTAAATTACCCATATCCACAGCTTGCTGCGAATTCAATCTCAATTGACGTTGCAGAAGTTGTGAGCGAGTCTTAGCATCCGTTAAATTTGCCTGGGCTTGGGTAATCTGGTCTGATAAATCCGCGAGTTTGTCCACTCCTTTTGTTGCTTCTTGCTCTAAAGCAATTACCCGACTTTCTTCTTTAAATCTACGCAAAGCTGCTTCCGATCTGACTACCCTTGCTTCAACTTCAGGCAGTTGCTTGCGTAAAAACTTCTTTGCCACTGTCGCTTGGGCTTGGTTAATCTGAATATTGTTCTCCAGGTAATATTTCATCAGCGAATTCACAACATCTGCGGCTTCTTTTGGATTGCTGCTGCTGTACGAAATCGCCAAAATATCTGTACCCCGGACACTTTTAATTTTGACTTTTTCGAGAAACTCATTTATTTCCAAGGGTGTTCCTTGCTTATCTACCAACCTGAGACTAGCAATAGTTTTCTCAACTATTGGATTAGAACGAATAACCTCTGCTTCTGTATCCAACGGACTGTTGATTTCAGTCACACTTCTCAACTCCCCAACTTGTGCCGAGGGACTTGTCAGTGAAGAAACGCGGTCAGTTTTACTGAAAAGCAACTTACCTTCTGCTTCATAAATTGGTTTTTGCTTGATAGCACTTAAAGCTGACAGTCCAAAAATAGAGGCAGTCACCGCAGCTATAATTAGCCAACGCCTTTTTAGAAGTAGCGAGTATTGCTGCAAATCTAAGGAGTTTTGGTCTTCTTGGTTAGAGGGCATGGAGTATGTTACGAATACCTGAAATTGTTTTTACTAATTTTGCTTCACAATTTTGGTAGTCCAAGTATAGTCATTTGGACATAATACATAATTAGGATTAATTACTAATTATCTGTATAAAAAATCATAATACAAGTGACCGTATTCTCTAAAGTGTTTGTTTTTTATTAGATTTCCTTAGATTTATCCCAGAAATATTATCTAAATGTCAAGGTGTTTTTAATTTTTTTTTAGAATTTTAGATTACATTGAAAAGCATTTATTTCAACTCATTAAGCAGAAAAACGTAAATATTTGTAGTTGAGATCGGGCAGAAAGTAGAAGGCAAGATATAGAAGATAACAAGCTTTTAGCCTCATTTATCCTTGTTAACATGGTTATGTTTTTTTTCACCCACTTACTTCTTTTGTATTAATTTAATAACAGCATTTCAACAGCTTGTATAAGATTTTTCCTTATTTTGTTATTTCGTGAACATCTACTTTAGCAGCAAATATACGCTAACTAATAAATTAAATATAAAGTTCAGATTGACTACACTCATGGCATAATGCAAATGTCAAAAGAACAACCTTGAAGCCGTAGTGTAGTTCGTACAGCCAATGCCAGTTAAGATGTATCTCCTACAGATATGCTATACCGACACACAGATAGTTCCCCCTCCTAGTTTGTAATACTTACATCTCCAATTTCTTTGACAAACAGAGCATACGAAAATTTCTTATTTTTGTATGTTTTGGCACAATATGGCCGGTCTTTAATATTCCCTTCTTTGAATCTCTTGCTGGTTTTAACGAAGAAATCGATATCAGGATACTGAAGAATAATAGAAACCAATGACTTCCACAAGTTATGTTAGTTTACCTACCAATACTAGGCTGCCAAATATAGTCCGCAGCCTACCGATATTGCTTTTGTTAGGGGATATTTTTGGGTTGCTAATTTGTTTAGCGATCGCACAATGGTTGCGTTTAGATCAACCCTTACATTGGCTAAATCCGTTACCTTACACATTTGTCTGCATGATACTTGCAGCATTTTATTTAGCAGATGCTTACCATCCAGATCGGCAAATTTCAGGTTTAAGAGCGCCCGCTCGAATTATTATTTGTAGCATTGCGATCGCATTCTTTATTTCTGCCCTAATTTACTTGTCAGGTATTGCCCAAAATAATCCGGTAACATGGCGGAGTGTCTTTTTACCTAGCTTGGGAATCTTTACTATCTGGGCAATAATATTGCGCGTGTTAGCAGTAAGATGGGTGCGATCGCACGCCCTGAAAAGTCGTTGGTTAATACTAGGAGGCGGGGATAATGCGATCAAATTTGCACAAAAATTGCTAGGACTGAATCCTTTAGGGAAATTGACTCTTCTAGCAGAGGAAAACCAAAAAACTATAGACTTACCAAAAAGAAATCTGAGTTATCAGGGAAGCCTGAGCGAGTTGTCACAATGGAGTCAAGAATCCTGGTCTGGGGTTATAGTTACAGCCCAGATAAACTTTTCTACGTCTCAAGCACAACAGTTAATGCAGATGCGGTTGCGAGGCATTCCGGTTTATACATTGCCAGATGTTTACGAAACATTTTGGTATAAACTACCTTCCTCGCTGTTACAAGACAAATGGTTGGCTTTTAGTGATGGTTTTAACCTAATGCCTGGTTACTTCAGTATGAAACTGAAGCGAGCTGTCGATATCATCTTGATACTCTTTTTACTAGTATTAGTTGCACCACTTCTGTTGTTGGTTGCATTACTAGTGAGACTAGATAGCCCTGGCCCAGTATTGTACAGTCAGCAGCGAAGTGGGTTACATGGTAAACCATTTAGAGTTTATAAATTTCGCTCCATGTATCAGGATGCAGAAAAGTTGGGAGCGCAGTGGGCTAGTCAACGCGATCCACGAATCACCAGAGTCGGATACTGGCTACGTTTGTTGCGTATTGATGAATTACCTCAAATATGGAACGTCTTACGGGGTGAAATGAGTCTGATTGGGCCTCGTCCAGAACGACCAGAATTTGATGTCAAACTCAAAGAAGCGATTCCCTACTATGAAGTTCGCTATTTGGTCAAACCTGGAATTACAGGCTGGGCACAGGTTATGTATCCCTATGGAGCATCTATAGAAGATGCTTACGAAAAGCTGTCATACGATCTGTACTACATCAAAAATTATTCCATTTGGTTGGATTTAGCGATCGCCTTCAAAACGATTCGAGTTGTTTTGTTAGGTAAAGGTAGATAAGGAAAAAGAAATGAAAAAGAAAATATTGGTAACTGGCGGTGCTGGTTACATTGGCTCCCATGTAGTTCGCCAACTAGGGGAAGCTGGTTATGATGTCGTAGTCTACGACAACTGCTCTACAAGTTCACCAGCATCAGTACTACACGGGAAACTAATTATTGGTGATTTAGTAGACAGTGGGCATCTTTATCAAGTTTTTGCCCAACATAAATTCAGCGCCGTTTTACACTTTGCCGCTAGTCTGATTGTTCCAGAATCAGTAGCTCATCCCCTCGACTACTACGCCAACAACACCCGCAACACCTTAAATTTGCTGCGCTGCTGTAGCGTTATGGGTGTTAACAAGTTCATTTTTTCTAGCACAGCCGCAGTTTACGGAGAAGTAAAAGACAATCCTGTTACTGAGTCGAATCCTACACAACCCATTAATCCTTACGGACGTTCAAAGTTGATGAGTGAGTGGCTGATCCAGGATTATGCAGCAGTATCTTCACTAAACTACGTAATTTTACGTTACTTTAATGTAGCAGGTTCTGAACCAAGTGGACTATTGGGGCAAATGTCACCGAATGCCACTCATTTGATTCGAGCTGCTTGTGATGCAGCACTCAAGCGCAAGCCAGAAGTCCGAATTTTTGGTACTGATTTTCCTACGCCCGACGGAACTGCAATTCGAGACTATATCCATGTTGAAGATTTGGCGACTGCTCACTTAGATGCTTTGGATTATTTAGAAAAAGGAGGGGAAAGCCAAATTTTCAACTGCGGTTATGGGAAAGGATACAGCGTCCGACAAGTTATTGAAAGAGTCAAGGCTATTTCTGGTGTAGATTTTCCCGTTATTGCCGCACCACGTCGTCCAGGCGATCCTGCCTGTGTTGCAGCTTGTGCTGATAAAATCCATCGGGTTTTGGGTTGGCAACCAAAACACAATGATTTAGACGAGATTATCAACACAACCATTGCTTGGGAAAAACACAAGAGTAACTTGGCAAGTCAAAGGCATATCAATATGGCATATGCATAATTAGAACTTGGCACCTAATTAACCTTGTTTTGGGAATTTAGATAACGTGAATTCGACGGCTGATATAGTGTCCCTATAATTGACTCAATCAAAAAAATTCTTAGAGGTTTGACTACACAAAACCGTCCCTTTTGGAATCGGATAAGCACAGACTTTAACTTTAATTCAAGGCAGAGAAAGGTTCGTCGAACTTACGTTGACATAGGAATTATCTTTAAATAAAGGCACGCAATTACTGATGTTAAAGGCGGCGGATAGTTCAACATCTAACTCAAAACCTCTTTCAATCAACTCTTTACCCGAACTGCATTTTTTCAAGTACCCTGGTAAATCCTGCTGGAAAGCCTGAAATGTTGTTACAGCAACTTCGGCTTCTGGTGATAGACTGCCATCTAAATAACTGAGAATTGCCCCAGCACCAATTAAATCTTCAAATGCAGGGCGGAGGCTACCATCTTCTTTCCACCTCTCACCGGCAGGAATCACAGCGATTTTACCACCATACTTTTGAGCAAACTGCGCCACAGCTTGGCAATTTCGCAAGCAGCCAGCCAAAGTTGGTGTATTTCCTGTATGTAAAGTCAGGAAAGAACCGTTAGGTGATGGTAAAACTAGTCTGGTTCCAGCAGGAATTTCAGCTACCGATTTTGGTGAAAGAGAATATCCAGTTGTAGTCCAACGTTGTCTATGACTTGCCAATTCTGCTTGTACTGACTTGGCATAATCTATGGCTGATTCATCTCTATATGCGTAGGGAAAAATTATCGCGCCGTTGTTGGTGGCAATTTCCACGCAGGTAGAAAAAGAGAGAACATCAACTATCACAACTACATCACTGATAGGAGCAAGTTGAGCAACTCCTTGCGGCCCCCATTCACAGCGTAAATTAAACTCTGATTGGTTGTAAATCATTGGTGCGATCGCAAAAGACAATATGATAAAAATCAAACCATAGATAAGTAAGGCAGTGTAAATTCTTAAAGGTTTGTAGTCATCTACGAAACGCTACGCTAACACGTACAAACTCTCAAGTTAGCAGTAAGTGGGTCAGCAGTTATAATCAATATAAAACTTCAAGGTTCAAAATATTATGAATTTAACTGTAAAAACTTATCCTAACAATACTGTACCCAAGTTAAATTATGATGTGGTAATTGAAAATCAACCAGATGGCGGAATTAGTGCGACAGTGCTAGGCTTACCAGATTTTAAAGGCTTTGGTGTGACTAAAGAAGAAGCGCTAGAGAAACTAATTCAACTTTTACAAGAACGAGAACCAGAAATAGTGACTTTGGAAATTGAACCTCCCCAAACCGAACATCCTTGGATGAAATTTGCAGGAATGCACAAAGATAATCCTCTTTTTACAGAAGCTCTGGAATATATAGAATCTGAACGGAGTCAAATTGATTTGGATAATGAGACAAAGTAAGTATTATGTGGATATTAGATACAGACCATCTGTCGTTATTTCAAAATAGTCATCCACTAGTCACACAACGCATAAGACAGCAGAATCATGAAAATTTGGCTATAACAGTGATTACATTTGAGGAGAAAGTTAAAGGATGGCTGAATGTTATCAACAAATATAGTAATCAACCGTCTAAGTATGACAAATTAATATGGGGATACAAGGGATTATGGGATGAAATAGAATATTTCAAAAATATAAAATTACTTGAATTTGATACTAAAGCCTGTAATGTTTATGCTGAGTTAGTTAAGCAGAAAATTCGCGTTGGTACTCAAGATTTACGCATTGCTGCAATTACGTTGTCGGTGAATGGGATTTTAGTAACCCGCAACCGCAAGGATTTTGAGAAAGTTCCTAATTTACGTTTAGAAGATTGGACTATATCTTAATTTTGTGCGATCGCTAGTATTTGACGAGTATGCTATTAATTGTTACGAAGACTTAATTCGTCAAAGAATCCGCATTGGTACTCAAGATTTACGCATTGCGGCAATTACGCTGTCGGTGAATGGTATTTTAGTAACCCGCAACCGGAAGGATTTTGAGAAAGTTCCTAATTTGCGTTTAGAAGATTGGATTACATCTTAATTTATACCAAGCATAATTAAATTTATTTATTAATAGTAAAAAACTTAAGAGCAATTTATAAAAATGCTTAAATTACTGATTACCTGGCTATTGTTGAATATTTTTGAGGATTTCCTTAGCTTCTTCGTTTCCTAAGCTTGCAGCTTTCCGAAAATCTTCCATTCCTTGATACATATTCCTATTCATACTATGACTAGCGCCTCGTAAAAAGTAGGCTTCGTCATTATTGGGATTTATCTTAACTGCCTTGTTACAGTCATCTACAGCTTCACTATAATTTTTCAATTTAAAATGTGCTGCACAACGTAAAAAGTAGGCTTTATCATTATTGATAAACGCCAATTTACTGACTTTGCTGTTGGATAAATATCAGGAAATAAACAATAGTAATCTTTGCTCTAATCAGCCACTATCCGCTAAACTCAGAAATACTGCGTTATTCCTCATCATGTCCGATTCCCAAACTGTTAGTGCTGCTGTTGCCAAACTCTACAATACCTACCCCTTTCCGCCCGAAGCTTTGTTGGATGAACCACCTCCAGGCTACAACTGGCGCTGGAATTGGCTAGCTGCTCATAACTTCTGCACAGGCCAAAAACCCCAAAGGCAAGATATTCGGATTTTAGATGCAGGTTGCGGTACTGGTGTGGGTACAGAGTACTTAGTTCACCTCAATCCTCAAGCTTCTGTTGTGGGAATTGACCTCAGTACTGGTGCTTTAGCTGTAGCCAAAGAACGTTGTCAGCGTTCAGGGGCTAACCGCGTTGAATTTCACCACCTCAGTTTGTTTGATGTGGAACAGTTACCGGGTGAGTTTGATTTAATTAACTGTGTTGGCGTTTTGCATCATACCCCCGATCCCATTCGTGGTATTCAAGCTTTGGCGAAAAAGTTAGCTCCAGGCGGCTTGATGCACATTTTTGTCTATGGGGAGTTGGGACGCTGGGAAATTCAACTCATGCAAAAAGCGATCGCACTTATTCAAGGTGATAAAAAAGGCGACTATCGCGATGGTGTCCAAGTCGGGCGACAAATATTCGCTTCTTTACCAGAAAATAACCGAATTGTCAAATACGATAAACAACGTTGGTCACTAGAAAACAACAAGGATGAATACTTTGCTGATATGTACGTTCATCCTCAAGAAATTGACTACAACATTGAAACGCTGTTTGAATTAATAGATGCTTCGGGATTGGAATTTATTGGTTTCTCGAATCCGAGTTTCTGGGATTTAGAGAGACTTTTGGGCAAAGCACCAGAGTTAGTAGAACGGGCAAAAGAATTGAGCGATCGCCAGCTTTATCGCCTGATAGAATTATTAGACCCAGAAGTAACTCATTACGAGTTTTTCCTCGGTCGTCCTCCTTTAATTAAGGCGGACTGGTCAGATGATAACGCTCTACTAGCAGCGATTCCCGAACTGAATCCTTGTCTTGAGGGATTTCCCAGTCAATGTTTCTTTAATTATGATTACCAGATAGTTAATTTATCTGTAGCAGAGTTTGAGTTTATGCAAAGATGTGATCAAAACTCCGCAGTTGCAGAGATATTGACAAATGTAGAACTGGGATTGGATGAGGTAAGAACCCTTTTGCAACAGCAGTTGATTTTATTGACACCTGCTTAGGGAATTCAAGTAAAGAATATCGGCGTTGCTGAATCAAGGGATGATTATTGTAGGGTGGGCGACACGAGAACCCTGACATACAAGGGACGGGCAAGATGCCCATCCCACAAAACTAGCAAAATCATCCCGCAAATATGCAACGCCAGAATATCTAATTATTTATTGTGGGATGGGCCTTTTGGTTATCCCACAATTAGATATTTACCCTACAACAGCCGGACTTGTTACCTTCTCCTGTCTTTGGGAAGGCGGACGCATTCCCAAACCAAGTAAATTCAGCATTTCTCGGTCAGTATCGTAATCTGGACAGGGAGTTGTCACCGTCAACATCTTGTTGTCGTCGCTAGAAAAGATAGAATTGGCTCCTGCCATAAAGCAGAAAGCTTGCTCAACTTGAGAAAGTCTCGCCCTGCCGGCACTAAGACGCACATCGGAAGCTGGCATTAAAATTCTGGCTGTGGCAATCATCCGCACAATATCCCAAATGGGGACATCAGGCTGATTTTCTAAGGGTGTGCCTGGTACTTGTGAAAGAATATTAATCGGTACGGACTCTGGATGCGGATGTAAATTTGCCAGAGTTTGTAACATCCCAATCCGGTCATCAACAGTTTCGCCTAAACCCAGGATACCGCCAGAACAGACAGTAACATTTGTCTGCCGGACATTCTCAATTGTATTCAAGCGATCGCTATATGTTCTCGTGGTAATAATTGTGCTGTAATATTCCTGTGAGGTATCTAAGTTATGGTTGTAGGCGTAAAGTCCGGCTTCTTCTAATTTCCTAGCCTGATTTGCCGTCAACATCCCCAGAGTGCAGCACACCTCTAAACCCATTGCAGTCACATCCTTGACCATTTCCAGAACTTCCTCAAATTGTGAGTTATCCCGGACTTCGCGCCAAGCTGCACCCATACAAATGCGACTAACACCAGTTTCTTTAGCTTTTTGGGCAATGTTAACTACCGTTTCCTTTTCTAGGAGTGCTTGCGCCTTTACCTCTGTTTTATAGCGGGAAGATTGGGCGCAGTAGCTACAATCTTCTGGACAACCCCCCGTTTTAATCGATATAAGCTTGCAAACTTGTATTTTTGTTGGGTCATGATATTGGCGATGCACGCTAGCAGCTTGATAAATAAGCTCTAGCAATGGCGTGTTGTATATCGCCCGAATCTCTAATTCCTGCCAATCGTAGCGTATTCCCACCACATTACTATCCTTCTTGTAGACTGGGTTAAATCTTGAGCTGTTTTTTACTTGAATCTGCTGCGGTACAACGTTTAGGCAAAGCGATTTTATCGAAATTATGCCCTGCACTGTGCTTTATCACCCTTAACTCTCAATCTTTCCGCTCTAGATATTAGACATCAGCTTATCAAGATTTTGGTTGAATGGCAGATTAAGAGCAAAAATACTCACCCCATCTTTGTGTAAAGGGCATTGGGCATTTATACTTCTCGGTTAAGGGGAAAAGGAAAAACCTTTAACCCAAACCCAGTACCCTTTTCCCAAAACCCGATTCCGAATTAAAAATGCCTAACCGAGAAGTATTGCATTGGGCATTAGGCACTTGTACTGAGTTTCGACACAACGACTACGCTCAGTGCATCGCTGCGCGGTAATCGAGCGACTTGTGCCGAGCGAAGTCGAGGTAAGTCGAGATTCAACTACCGCTTTGCCCTTGGCGTGGTAAGAAAGCTTTATCAAAGTGCAGCCTCTCCAAAAGTTGTATTAGACATTAGCAAGACTTATGTAACTGGAGTGCGAATTCTATTCCCCCTAGCTGCTAAACCACAGGTTATGAGAGAATTTATAAAATTTAGAGAATGTTTTGGAAGAGATCCCGCAGATTAAGCAATTTATGATATCAGAACTGCCAATAATTGCAAGCGATCGCCTATTATTACGAGCAGCGATCCATGAAGATATACCCCAAATTCTCAAATACTTTATTGATAACAAAACTTATCTCACTCCATTTTACCCTCTTTGGGCTGATGGTTTTTTCACTGAAGAATATTGGCAATATCAGATAGAGAATAGTTTTCTAGAATTTATCAATGGGCAATCGTTAAAACTATTTGTTTTTACCAAAAAAAATCCTACCGTAGTTATTGGAACGGTTAATTTTAGTAATTTTGTCCGAGGAGCCGCTCATTTTTGCTATGTGGGATATAGCCTTGCTGAAAATAAACAAGGTAAAGGATATATGACAGAGGGGTTAAAATCTGCAACTCAATATCTATTTGAAGAGTTAAATTTTCACCGAGTCATGGCTAATTATATGCCTCACAATCGGCGCAGTGGTAATGTACTCAAAAGACTCGGTTTTGTCGTTGAAGGATACGCTAGAGACTATTTGTTAATTAATGGACAATGGGAAGATCATATTTTGACAAGTCTTACAAATGCTCTTTGGAAAGTGCCTAATTAATACTTTTATATCCAGATAAGAATGGATTTAATATATCAATTGTGAATATCTACAAATTCATAGTAAATTCATAATAAATACACAACAACTCCACAAGCAAATGCAATAGTAATATTTGTTCACTACAATGCTTAGTGATTAAGGTTAGCTTTAGCCGATGTGTCGAATTTTATTAAATAGTTGAGGAGTTTTTTTAAATGCTCATTAATTCTAGAAAGTGCTTATCTGTATTTTCGACTATCTTCGCTTTTGCTACCATCTTAAACGGAGTTGTTTTGGCAGCACCAGGCCCAAATTCTGCCACCACACCAGCCTTAAAAACTCAGACTAGTGCTGCATCACACCAGCCAATCAAACTCACACAGCAACAGCGGCTACAAATCCAAATTGCTCGCCAGCAAAGAGATAAAGATATTGAGGCTCTATTAAACCCGTCCCAAGATACTAAATTTAAGGCAGCACTGCAATCGCGTCAGAGAATCAGAAAAGTGCTAACATCTTTGGATCTGAATCAAGATCAACAGAAACAGGTTCAATCAATTTTGCAAGCTTATAACCTGCAAGTGAAAAAAATTCTAGCTTCACAGGTATCACAAACAACATCAAAGCCAGTAGGAATTGCTGCACCACCATCAGAACCAATTAAAAAATAAAAAATCAGTTTTATTTAATTAAGATTAAGTTTCGGGAGACTGGCGGATTTTATCCAAACTTCGGTTGAGCCAGTCTTATTTTTTTATTTGCAAAGCTTTATCAAAACAGAATTCAGGAGTCAGGTGGTCGCCGAGCGCAGTCGAGGTGAGCCAGAATTCAGTTGGGTATTTTGTGCGTCTGGCAGATTTTGATAGCGATGCTGCCATATTTGAGATATGGGTCGCTTTTTACGTCTATGCTGATGATGCTGAAGCCAGAGGTAGTATTAAAGGAAGAATGAATTAGCTTTGCTCGTAATGACTCTGGCTGAAACTCCAAACGACAAGAATTCTAGCAATCCTTTTCTCACCCTCAACTACGAAACCGCCTTAGAATCTCTAGGAGGCGACTACTACGATGAGGTTGCGGCGGCAGAATTTCCTCAACACCTCCTGCGTTGGCGTAACGATGAACTATTACCCCGTTTCGGTCTAGACCCCCAAGTAGTCAAAGACGAAGATTTCATCGCAGCCTTTGGTCAATTTCAGGGGCGCAAACCGTTGTTAGCACTGCGTTATCACGGCTATCAATTTGGTGAATATAACGGACAGTTGGGTGATGGTAGAGGCTTTCTCTACGGGCAAGTACGCGCCAATGATGGCGAATTATACGATTTTGGCACTAAAGGTTCTGGGAGAACGCCCTACTCCCGTGGTGGCGATGGTATGCTCACGCTCAAAGGTGGGGTGCGGGAAGTTCTGGCTGCGGAAGCGCTGCATTACTTGGGTGTACGTACTTCGCGCTGTCTGAGCATGATTGAAACAGGTTTACCACTCTGGCGGGGCGATGAACCTTCGCCTACCCGTTCATCTGTGATGATTAGAATGAGCAGTTCTCATATTCGCTTTGGCACTTTTGAGCGACTGCACTATTTCCAGCGTCCAGATTTAACTAAGAAGCTGTTAGACCACGTAATTGAGCAGTATTATCGACACTTAAATGCTGAAGAAGATAAATATGCTCTGTTTTACGCCGAATTAGTTAAACGGGTTGCAGAACTAGTAGCACAATGGATGGCGGCTGGCTTTTGTCATGCAGTGTTGAATACTGACAATATGTCGATTACTGGAGAGAGCTTTGACTATGGACCTTACGCATTTATTCCGAGTTATAACCCATCCTTTATAGCTGCGTATTTTGACTATTATGGGCGCTACTGTTACGGTAATCAACCAAGTATTTGCAAGTTGAATTTACAAATGCTCCAAGAACCTTTAAAGGCGATTATTGATAAGGGCGAAATGGAAGCTAGATTAGAAATGTTTGATGAGCATTATCAAGCTGAATACAGTTCTTTGATGTTGAAAAAGTTAGGTTTTTTGGAGTTGTCCCATCCACAAGCTGAGGAACTGTTGAATCTAACAGTTGAATTTTTAAAAGATAGCCAAGTTGGTTATCACCAGTTTTTTTATGAGATGGCTCGTACTTTTTCATCGAAATGGCGAGATGAACCAGGTTTTGTGATGAATAATTCCGATATTGTGCCAGTACACGGTGCATCGGGAATATTTGATGATTGGTGCATACTATACCATCAAATTTTGAACGATTTTGATAGCGATCGCACCAATATAATTTCCCAAACTCTAGCTGTTAATAATCCCAAAACGGTATTATTAAGACCTGTGATTGAAGCTACTTGGGAAGCAATTGCCCAAGAAGATAATTGGCAGCCTTTTTATGAGTTGATACAGCAAATTCAGTCTAAAAAATAGTACAATCAAAGCTATTTTTTCATTGCGGTAGACTGATTAATATCATATCTGCCGTAATTGACACGACTAATAATTTAATAAGAGACGTTGTAATGCAACGTCTCTAAAAATAATGCTGAATTGTATAAATACAAAAATCTGAATTTAATTGCGAGAAAATACGTAGGTCTCTTTTCCAAGATAAAAGTAAAATTTTATTCAGCAACTCCTAAAAGGAGAGAGGTCAAAATGTATTGCTTCCATTCGAGAAGCGCTATATAGCATCTAAAAAAATGAATGAAATATATATATCGTATGCATGGAAAGACAACAAGAGTGAATTGGGTAGTCAACGTGAAGAATTAGTCGATAAAATTTGTGCAGCGCTTATTTCTGAACGTTATAACTTAATTCGCGATCGCAACTATTTAACACTAGGCAAAAGTATACAGAATTTCATGGAGGAAATCGGGCGTGGTAACTATGTGATTGTTGTAGTCAGCGACAAATATTTGCGATCGGAATACTGTATGTTTGAAGCTGTTAAAATCATTAAACACAAGGGTTATGATCAAAAAGTTTTTCCAGTTGTTTTACAGGATGCCAATGTATATACCAAAGAAGGTAAGAGCGAGTACATAAAATACTGGAAGCAACAGAAAGAAAAACTAAAACAACTCATCGGTTCAGAACGAACTTCTCATGAAGATTCAGCAATGCATGATGTTGCTGAAAAAATTAGAGAGATTTCCCAAAAAATTGATGAATTCATGTTTTTTATCTCGGATAAATTAAGCATCGATCCATCTCAGAACTTTAATGCATTTATCAATCAACTTACTGATACTATTAGAAATGATGCAGTTCAACTCAGAAGCAAAAAGAGCATTTTGGTCGCAGGAACAGGAGACTTTAATATTCCTAATGAAATCAATTGGTGCGCTCAAAAGCTTGGGGAGAAAATAGCCGAATATAACTATAACCTGATCACAGGTGGATGGCAGGGAGTAGATTATGTTGTAGCTGATAAGTTTGCCGAAAAAATCACGCAACAAAATATCCGCCTAACCGATAAGTTAACACACGTTGTTCCACGAGGAAAACAACCTGTATTTAAGGGTGGAAAAATCGAATACACCGAGTCAGGTATTAATGAATGGCTTGATTGTTTACGACATTCAGATTTGGTTATTCTTCTGGGAGGTGTTGGCGGAACTTATGATACTTATGTATATGCTAAACAAGAAAAAATTCCGGTGATTCCTATTGTATGCACTAATGGCGATGCCAAAAAAGTGTTTGATGAAATGCTGACAAATTGGGATAGTAAATTAATGGGAAATATCTCCCAGGAAAAATTTAAATCACTTAATCAATATATCAATGATGAATCAACAGCAGAAGATGTAGTCAATGATGTCATGGATATTGTGAACGAAATTATTTTTGCAAAAACTGTGCTAAATCCCTAAAGGGTCAGAATTCAAGAGTCAGAATCCAAAATGAATTTTTTTAACGAACCGCATAGACGCAAAGGGGCTATTCTAAGAGTTTTCTGTTCACGCTAGCGTCTCCCCTTCTCCCAAAGGGAGAGGCTAACGCCAAGGGAGAAGGAGTACCCGCAAAGTTAGCTTCCCCACTCCTAACTAAACTGTTGGGCATAAAACCGCGCATAGCGACACTCTAGAGCTAATAATTCTTCATGGGTTCCCGATTCGACAATTTGCCCCTGTTCGAGAACTAAAATACGATCGCACCTTCTAACTGTCGATAAACGGTGAGCAATAATAAACACTGTCCGTTTTTCCATCAATCTTTCCAGCGCTTCCTGTACCAGTGCTTCTGACTCAGAATCTAAGGCTGATGTCGCTTCATCAAGAATCAATATTTGGGGATTGAGGAGAACAGCACGAGCGATCGCTATTCTTTGTCTTTGTCCCCCTGATAAGTTTACCCCACGTTCGCCTACCCAAGTCTTATAACCTTCTGGTAGTTGGCTAATAAACTGATGGGCGTTAGCAATTTTCGCTGCCTCTTTAACTGCTTTTATGTCAAAAATATATTGTCCAAAAGCGATATTTTGAGCAATCGTCCCCGAAAACATAATGGTTTCTTGAGGAACAATCCCAATTTGTCGCCGCAGACTATGCAGTTTCACATCCCGAATATCAACATCGTCAATGAAGATTTGACCAACTTCGGGGTCGTAAAAACGGGGTAAGAGATTCACAAATGTAGTTTTACCAGCACCAGAAGCACCCACAAGCGCGATCGCTTCACCTGGCGATACTAATAAACTGATATCTTTTAAGACAGGTTCACCTGGTTTATAGGCGAAGGAAATATGACGATATTCTACCTTGCCATTGACTGGAGCCAGAGCGATCGCATTTGTCTTTTCAATTACCGTCGGCTGAATTGCCATCAATTCAAAAACGCGGTCAACAGATGCTTCACCCTGTTTAAATTCGTTGTAGTTGTTAGTAGTGTGACCAATGGGATCGATTAATAGCGCCGCCGCCGCCAGATAACTGAAAAAATTCGCTACTGTTAAGTTACCTTGGGAAATTTGCCACGCTCCCACAATCAGTAACGCTAACGCACTTAAGGCTTCGAGAAATCCGATGATGGGAATCTGAATTGCTTTCAGGCGTTCGGTTGAGTATTTTGCTTTGAGACTGCGTTCTGCTTCATGTCCAAAGCGGGCGATTTCGTAATTTTCGGCAGCAAAAGCCTGTACCAAACGAATCCCGTTGAAAACTTCCGCGAGAATGGCTGATAAACCCGACACGCGATTTTGACTTTTTAAAGAATACTTGCGTAAACGTTCACCAAACCAGCCAACTAAAATACCCATCAGCGGCGCAATTATGATTGTTGCTAATGTCAGTTGCCAATTCAGATAAATCATGTAAATCGGAATTGCCAACAGCTGCAAAATACAGGGGATAAAGTCGTGAAATACTTTATTTACCACTTCGCCAACGCGGTCAACATCTTCTGTGAGGCGGTAAGATAAATCACCAGCTTTTGCTGTTTCAAAATAGCTGAGATTTAGCTTTTGCAGATGTGCGTAGACTTGCTGACGGAGATGAAAAGCAACTCTTAAAGCAGCTTTCGCCATGTACATATCTTGTATAGACTGAAACAAGCCTCTGACAAGAAATATTAAAGCACAGCTACCAGTTATTTGAGCGATCGCTACTACATTACCTTGGGCAAAGGGAGTTGCCAATTTCCCGGCGAGATTAATTAATACTAAAGTCGCCAGCACGTATCCCAAGATACCAATCAGTCCCCTGGCGATGGTTTGCCACTGGAGTCGGATATAAGGCAGCAGTTGCCAGTAATTAGAACGGGTTTTCAAGCTCGAAAGTCCACAGCGATATTTTACTTTGTTTGACGCTAGCAGTTTTTAGTGAGTTTCTGAACACTTAACTAATTAGTTACAAACTGTTTTAGCGTTGATCCTAGAGTTAATTAGTTCATAAGTACTAGTAGGCTGTCAAGAACTAATTGACGGATAAATTCCTTGTAGAGACGGCGATTTATCGCGTCTCTCTAACCTCCCAAAAGTTTTGAGAGGTTAGTGGTGTTCAGATCCCCGACTTCTTTAAGAAGTCGGGGATCTAGCAGCCCCTCAAAATTAATAGGACAGAGTACTAGATAGATCCATTTAATTGCGGTGTGACAGTTCTGGGTGTGGAATCCTGGATTTAATCTTGTTTTGAATATCGCACCGCCCTCATCACTAACGCCGTCACAAGTAAAATAGATGTGCGTCAAGTCCCCATCCCTAACCCCAGAACCCACCATGACACAAATCACCCTTTCCGATCTCCCCGAAATCATCCAAACCCTACTCAATCAAGCCCAAAAAACAGGCGAACCCCTCACTATTACCCAAAACGGTATCCCCTTCGCCATCATTTCCCCCATCAAGAAAAAATCCCTCCTGGAAACCCTTTCCACCCTTGAACCACTGGACGAAGACTTTGCCGATGTGGACGAAGGATTATTACCATTAGATGATATTGAGTTTTCAAAATGAGCTATTTATACTTGTTAGATACAAACATCATTTCCGAACTAATTAAAAACCCCAGAGGAGTGGTATTTTCAAAAATTCAAGATGTCGGAGAAGACAAAATTTGTACAAGTATTATAGTAGCTTGTGAATCAAAATTTGGAGCTAAAAATAAGAACTCCCAAAAGCTCATAGAAAAACTTGAAATAATTTTGGATAGTATTGAAATACTACCCCTAACTCATCCTGTAGAGCAATATTATGGAGAAATCCGCACTTATTTAGAACAACAAGGTAAACCGATTGGAGCTAACGACTTATTAATTGCTGCCCATTCTTTAACCCTTGATCTAACTCTCGTTACCGCCAATATGCGTGAATTTATCCCGTGTTCCTAATTTAAAAGTAGAAAACTGGCTCGAACCTAGCTAAAATCAGAAACATCTAAAAAATTAGCCCTCTCCTTGTTAAGTAAGGAAAAGGCTGAATTAATCTTAAAATACTTCCTAATTTTCCAATTGAATTACGAATTACGTTAGCGCAGTGGTAGCGAGTCCACGTACCCTTACAGGGAAGCAAGCTACGCGCAGCGTCTCGTAGAGAGCGTCATTACGAATTACGAATTAATATCCGCCTTCTTCTTCGTATTCTGGCTGTCTTTCCTTAACTTTCTTAGGAATATTCACAGGCTTCGGTGCATCTTCCCAAGCATCGCCGTCTACGTCGTCATAATCATCGTATTCGTCAACGTATGGCTTGCTATAGGGTTGGGCTTCATACTTTAGCGGCTGCGGTTGTTGATACCTGTCGTTGCCTGTTGCCTCGCTCCAGTTATCTTCTTCCTCGTCTTCTTCGTATTGAATAGATTCATACTGCCGCGCCTTCATTACCTGACGCTGTGGCCTTTCCTCTTCTACATAGTCTTCATTCCATTCTTCTTCCCGCGCTACGGGTTCGGGGGCGCGAACTTTTTGCCTGGGTGGCTGTAATGGCACTCCACTCGGTAGTTGATTACCTGGTGCAACTTGGCGCGGTGGAGCATAGCCACCGTATTCTTCTTCTATATCTCGCTCCCACGGTGCTTTGCCGATACCCAGGCGCTCTAGTAAACCAACTGTTAACTGGTTGACTCGTTCTTCGGCTCCCTCAAACACAATCAACCGATTGGGGCCAGTGCTGACAATTTCATCTACTGAGAACTCGTAAGTACTCAGAAATTGATCGGGAATTTGGGGCAATCCTAAAGAAGCAATGACTATAGATTCAAGCTTCCCGGTTTCGCCGTTGAACTTGAAGCCCCGAACTTTGCCTAAGACTTCACCTGTTTCTGTAATTACTTCCCAGTTAATCAAATTACTGAGAGATTCAACTTCGATATCTTCAATGACATCTTCGTTATCAACCAGGATGACATCACCAATCTGGCTGATGTTGTTGAGGTACATATAGCGCGGTATGCCCGAAATGGAGATCAGGCTGTCTCGCAAACCAAGAGCCACAACCTCTCTTTGATCGATATCAACCCAGACTTGACTGATAATGCCTAGCCGCTTGCCGTTGTCGCGGGTAATCACCTGGGTATTTAATATGTCGGAACGCCTAATTATCTGTTCGGAGGTCATTCTATACCGAGTCCTGATCTCGAATCCGGTTTAACGCGACGTGCAACTTCTTCTTGCAACCCCACTTCCATTCCTCTATCCCAGTGAACGAGAGGCTTTGATTTTTGCTCTCTTTCCCTGGTAGGCAAGGGGTTCGGGGTTAGGTTTGAGAGAAAGTCACACATTACGTGGTTTATCTATACACTATTATTAACAAAAACTCAAGCAGATGTATTGGATGATTGTAACTTAATCCCCAAAACTTGAGTGTAAGCTCCTCGTGCTTGAGTAACGCCAATTGTGCGTTCGGCTGATTCTATCATCGGACGACGCAAACTAACAACTATAAATTGCGCTTGTTGTGACTGTTGTTTAATCATTCTAGCTAATCGCTCTACGTTTGCTCCATCTAGGAACATATCTACTTCGTCAAAGGCGTAAAATGGCGATGGACGGTAGCGTTGCAGGGCAAAGATAAAGCTCAAGGCTGTGAGTGATTTTTCTCCCCCAGACATGGAAGCTAGGCGCTGTACGGGTTTGCCTTTGGGGTGCGCGACTAAATTCAATCCACTGCTAAAGGGATCTTCAGGATTTTCTAGTTGCAAGAAGCCGTCGCCGTCGGAAAGAATAGCAAAAATTGATTGAAAGTTTTCGTTGACAGCATCGAAAGCTTCTTTAAAGGCAAGTTGCCGCAATGTGGTAAAGTTTTCAATCCGTAAAAGTAGTTCGGTGCGTTCCCCTTCTAGTGTCTCTAATTTTTGCGTGAGTTCTTGGAGACGGTTTTGAGTGCGTTCGTATTCTTCCAACGCCAGCATATTTACAGGTTCCATTGCCTGTAAGCGTTTGGTAAGCGATCGCAATTCTTTCTGCAATTCTTCTAAATCTACCTGATCTGGAACTTCTGGCAAGGGATTTGGTAATTCTGCTCCCACATCCCGCAATTGAGTTTGCAGTGCAATTAGTTCCTCGCGCCGTTTCTCTTGGGTTTCTTGGAGTTTTTGGATTTCCCATTCCAATTGTTGTTGACGTAAAAGGTGCGATCGCACTTCTAGTTCTGTAGCGTCGCGTTTTTGTTTCTCTTCGCCCAAATTTTGCTCCATTTGACTCAACGATAAACGGGTTTGGCTGATTTGGTCGTCTATCGTTGTGATTTGTGTGGAGACGCGATGAATCACGTCTCTACAAGAGATTTGTTGGGTTTCGTATTCGGTGATTCGCGTTTCTGCTTCTTGGATTTTTTCTTGCAAACGTTGTTGCTGATTTTCTAAATTTTTTAATCTTTGTTCGGCTTCTCGTAATGCTGTCTCCCGTTGTTGCAATTGTTGCTCTTGGATTTTAATGGTTGCCTGGATTTGTTGCCATTCACTGGGGGTTTGGGATGCTTCTAACTCGGCTAAGGCGTGTCGCAATTGTTGCAATTCATTTTCTTGTCCAGGTAATTCCCGCTCTAAAATTTCTAATCGAGATTGAGCAGTGGCTAACTTTTCGCTGTTTTGGGCGAGTTGCGATCGCGTCCCCTCTAATTGCGCTGTTAAACTCTTAATGTCTTTCTGCAACTGCTCCAATTGCAACTGCTGTTCGCGCCGCGCCTGACGCGCTTCTGTGAGTTCTTGGGTGAGTTTTTTGCTTCTGGTTGACAAAGTAGCGATCGCTTCAGTACAACGCTCTAAAACCCGCTCAATATCCACTAGGCGAGTTTTTAAAGCGATCGCTTCATCAGATTCTCCCGCTTCAGCATTGCCAAAACGTAATGCTGAACGATTGCTGTTACTACCACCAGTCATTGCACCGCTAGTTTCTAAGAGTTCCCCGTCTAAGGTGACGATGCGATACAGTCCTAAATTTTTCCGCGCCGCCTCCAAGCTGGAAAATACGACAGTGTTGCCGAAAACATAGCTAAATACATCTTTGTAACGGCGATCGCAATCGACTAAGTTCACAGCATAATTAACGAAGCCGCTAGCGAAACGTAGCGTTGCATCTTGAGTAAATTTGGGAGCGTGAATTTTATTCAGCGGTAAAAAAGTCGCCCTCCCTGCACGTTTCTGTTTGAGAAGTTCAATACCCGCTGCGGCGATGCTGTCATCTTCCACCACAATATGTCCCAAGCGCCCCCCAGCAGCCATTTCCAAGGCTAGTTGATGGCGGGGTTCCACTTTTCCTAACTGCACAACTAAGCCACAAAGTCCAGGTATGCCCGATTGTAAAATGACTTTACTCGCTTGGGTTCCTTGGACTTCTTGCTGTGCTTGGGCTTGCGCCTCGATTTTATCCAACTGGCGTTGTTTTTCGCGTTGTTCAGACAGTAACCGTTTTTGAGTTTCCTGTTGAATTTGCAGTTCTTGTTCTGTGGCTGAGAGATTTTGAGCTAAATTTTGGATGGGTTCGCTAGAGGCGTTAAATTCCGTTTCAACTCCACTACACTGAGTTTGTTTTTCTGTTAACAAGGGTTCGTCGCGTTCAATTAACTGGGTTTGCTCTTGGATAAGCTGCTGTAACTGATTATTGCGTTCCCTGAGTTGTGCTTGTTCGGTGCGTTGCGGTTCTAGGGTGTGCAGTAAAGCTTCAATTTGACGGTTGAATGCTGTTTGTTGCTGCACCCACGCTTCCGAAGCCGAGGCGATTTCGGCGGCGGCTTCGCGGGAGGTTTCTAAGGCTTGGTGGGCTTCATTCCTTTGGTGTTGGGAAGACGCGATGAATCGTGTCTCTACAATGTGTGTTTCGGCAATTTCTTCTAGGGAATGACGATGTTTTTGAATCTCTTGCTGAGTCTGAGTTAGACGTTTGGCGGTTTCTTGGGAAGCTGTTTGTAATTCCGTTAGCTGACGCTGGAGTTGTTTACGTTCTGCTTCTTGGGTGGCGAGGGTAGATTGTACCGCCAAAAGTTCCTCTTCTCCCAATGCTTTGACGTGGGCATTGAGTTGTTCGAGTTCCGCAGTTTTTTGAACGATTTGGGAATTTAGGTTTTTGAGTTGGGTAGTGAGTTCGGTAAAATTGCGATCGCCTGTTTGAATTTCGTGAACTAACTTTTCTTGTTGTGTTTGCAAGGATCGCCATGATAAAACAGCTTCCCAGGATTGTTTAGCCAGAAATTCTGTGCGGAGTTTTTGATATTTCTCAGCTTTAGCACGATCTTGAGAAAGGCGATCGCGCTGTGCAGTTAATTCAGTCTCAATAATCCGACAGCTATCTTCCTTTTCCTTTACTTCATCTAAAGTTGATTTGGCTTGGACAATTTTGCGATCGAACGCCGCCACCCCAGCTAATTCATCAATAATTTCCCGTCGTTCCCGCCCATTCATCGAGATAATGCTGGTGACATCCCCTTGCAGCACGACGTTATAGCCTTCAGGATAAACCCGTAGGTTACTTAGTTCTTCATGCAACTGTGTCAGCGTGCAAGCTTCACCATTGATATAGTAATTCGAGGTGTAAGTCCCTTGGTGAGTGACTCGCAGCCTTCTAGTAACACTCCACTCACCCAATTTTGGATTTTGGATTTTGGATTTTGGTTCTTCCTCCGCCTCCCCTGCCTCCCCTTCCTCCTCTACTTCCTCCCTTTGCGCTTTTGTGTCTTTATGTGAGATTTCATCTGACAAATCAAACGTCACAGTGACACTAGCTTCAATAGAAGCGCGTCCTTTAGACGTTTGGGTGTTGTTTACCAAATCTGGTAGGCGATCGGCTCGCATTCCCTTAGAACTGGAGAGTCCCAGGCAAAATAGCAGCGCATCTAAAATATTCGATTTACCCGAACCATTTGGCCCAGATATGACAGTACACCCCGGTAGCAAAGGGACAGAAGTAGTGCCACCGAAGGATTTGAAGTTCGTAAGTTCCACGCGCTTGATGTGCACCATAGGCGCTGGTTCCCTGGGCTAATGAAGAACAAGTGTATCAACTAATTAAGAATTCGCAAGAGGGTAAGGGGAAGAATTGGAAATTATAGTAGACGCGTTGCAGTGAGTCTGCAAGCTTCACCCAAAAGGCTTACCGCAGGCGATCGCTCAGTGTACGGCAAAAATTTTGATGTCGCAAACTGGCCATCAAAATTTTCTCAGAGCAGATAATATCATGTCCGCCTAATTACTCGTAATTCAAAAATTTATCTCAAGATATAACTAATTTGAAATAGGCTCAAGGCATTCTCATACCGTAATGTGACCTGCTAAGGAACAGAGGGGAGTAAGGAAAAAAAATAACTCAACCAAATGGTAGAGGATATTAAAAGCACCAAATGAATTTATAATATAGTAATCTTGACAATTGAAAAAACCTAGAAAGAAAGTTCTTTTTACTACCTCAATTTGCTGTCTGTGATTTGGTTCTTAACCCCAAAATATTTGTAGAACTTAGTAATGAAAAAATTAGTTAAAGGTTTGCGCGAATTTAAATCTAGCTATTTTTCGACACATCAAAAATTGTTTGAGCAACTTTCACATGGTCAAAAGCCCAGAGTATTATTTATTACCTGTTCTGATTCGCGTCTCGATCCAAATCTAATTACACAAGCCCAAGTTGGTGAATTGTTTGTCATTCGCAATGCAGGTAACATTATTCCACCGTATGGGGCAAGTAATGGCGGTGAAGGCGCGACAATTGAATATGCTGTTCAAGCTTTAGATATTCGCCAAATTATTATTTGTGGTCACTCTCATTGCGGTGCCATGAAAGGATTAATGAAGTTACATAATCTCAGCGATGAAATGCCGCTCGTACATGATTGGCTTAAATATGCAGAGGCAACTCGAAGGCTAGTTATAGACCATTACAGTCACTACGATGAAGAAGAATTGCTAGAAATTATGATTGCCGAAAATGTTCTTACTCAAATTGAGAATTTGCGGACATATCCAGTGATTCACTCTAAGCTTTATCAGGGGGAACTCAGCATTTATGCTTGGATTTATCACATTGAAACAGGAGAAGTTTTCGCATACGATCCCCAGAAACACGCTTATGTTTTGCCCCAAACTCAGCTTGCAGATTCGGAAATCGATGAGTCATTCAGGGGTCAGGTTCTAAATACCAATGTAGTAGTGCGTTCCCCTCAAAACCCGCAGGATGATGTTCAACCTTATGAGAAACAGTCTGTTTCTCCATTTGAGTGGTTTCCAATGAGACGACTTTCTCCAGAGCAGATGGAGCGAATTTATCGAGGTTCAAATAATGGAAGTTGAAAGATGAAAATATAGAATTTCAAACATCTCTTAGAGGATTGGGGTGGGGTTTTTGTACCTTACAGCTATTTTCAGGTAAATAAACCACGCGGTAGGGACACAGCAATGCTCATTGGTGTCAACTTAACGTGAAAGCCTTTTCAAATCTCGTTTCCAGCCTCTGGGCTGGAAATACAATTCAAAAGCGGCTCTGGCGCCAGCAAGGGAAGCAGAGCCTCTAGGATGGCATTCCCAGTCGGAGACTGGGAACGAGACAAAGATATTAACTCAAAGCTTCAGTTATTCTTTTATGGCTTTTTAACAGTATCAACTTTTGCTTCTACCTTCACTATCTTTACACCTTGAACTTCTTTAGCCAAGATTTCAGCTTTCTTGAGTTCTTCAACAGAAGCGGCTGTACCTTTGAGGATAATTTCACCCTCTTTGTTTTCAACTTGTAACTTGTTGCCTGGTAAGCCTTTATTCAACTTTGCGCTAACTTCAGTTTTTAAATCGCTCTTAGCTTTTGTTGCTGCCGTTTTTTCAGCATCGGTTTTAACTTTCGTACCTGTATTAGCTGCTAAAGGAGTAGCTTGTGTTTCTGGAACTTTGGCAGTTTGATTTGTCTCTGAAGCTGGTTTTGCTGGTGCTTGAGCAGCTTCATTAGTTGTACTAGGAGTTTCTGAACCAGTTTTAGGAGCCTCTTGGCAGCCAAAAGTACCAACTACCAAAATGCTACTAACTACTAATAGAATTAGCTTTTTCATTATCTATCTCCGAATTGAGTACTTGAAGCAGTTAATTGAGGTGTGTGTGATGGTGAGGGGCAAATTTAAAAAAACAATTAAAAGTGAAGTAGCAAAAGTGCTTAAGCAATAGCTCAGGTTGCTGAAAATTGAAATTTGGACGATTTCTTGAAGCTAAGATTTTGCGCCTAGTTTTGAGAAATGCCAATTCAATTTTTCTGACGGCTGCTAACCAGGATGCTTTTACACCCAGTCTGTGGCTCTCTATGACTTTAAGGTAGATGCTGAGTAGCTGTTTTGATGGTAGACTACGCCACTCCACAGTAGTGACTCGATGTTATCAGATTTGAGTCAATTTGGCGATGTCTATAACGAATTCCAAACTTCAGCCTTTTTGCAATCCTGTATAAGCATTCTTACCAACAAAATGTTACTTTATAAAACTATGGCTTACTTACAATGCCTTAAATATTAGGAAATATTAGCCAATGCCCTACCTTACTTCAGCTAGCGAAATTCGTGCCATTGTTGCTGAATATACAAATGCTAAAACACTGTGGATAGATACAGAAGTCGCTGACTATAAAAGTCGTAATCCCCGATTATCGCTGATTCAGGTATTAGATAATCCTCAAGATATGAGCGGCGATCGCGTCTATCTTTTAGATGTCTTAGATCAGTCTAATATTATAGCTGAATTTATTGATAAAATTATGATAAATTCTGCCATTGAAAAAGTTTTTCACAACGCGAGTTACGATCTAAAATTTCTCGGTAGCAAGAAAGCCAAAAATATTACTTGCACTTTGGAAATAGCCAAAAAAATTCCCTACTATCTTTTACCATTACCCAACTACCAACTCAAGACAATAGCGACAGCACTTTGTAGCTTTAATAATATCGATAAACAAGAACAAACAAGCGATTGGGGAAAACGCCCTTTGACTGAAGAACAGATAGAGTATGCTTACCTAGACTGCATTTATCTTGCTCAAATTCACCTAAACTTGTTAGGCTTACAAGCCCAAGCCAACCCCGAACCTGCAACGGAAGACTTAATATCACTAAGTACTAGATACTCGGAACTTGAACAGCAATGGAAGTCGTTGAATTCAGAATTTGAGCATTTGCAAGAACGTATGAAAAAAGCTATGCAAGCTCAGAATGTATCTGAAACTTCTAATTATAAGCTGACTAGTTATGAACGGACTACAATCAAAGCTGCATTTACAGAATTAGCCAGACTAGCACAAACTCAAGATATCAATTTAGATTTTCCAATCACACTAACTCAGAAGCTCCAAAAGGATTTAGGGGAAAATCTGGAACAACTATCTGTAGATATTGACAAAACCACCTCTTGGCGACTAACTTCCAAAACTCAAGAGAGTGAAACAGAGGATGAGTAAATTGTTCATGTTGCTACAAATTTCAGAATTGGTAGAGTTATTGTGAAGAATAAGTATTGAAATTTAATAAATATTTCCTCCTTTATTCTCTGATAAATCTATAAAATTTAAAGGCCTATCAGAAGTTAGAATAGTTAGTGAGTTAAAAAATTAAAATCTAGATTTTGGTACTAATTCCGTTCTGGTGTTATGGCAGTTGATATTAACTTATGAGACGGCGTTTATTTGGGCAAAAGCGAACCAGGGTAAATACTTTATTTACCATAGCTATTTTTACTACATTGACTGCAATTAGCAGTGTTTCTTGTAGTAAGAATGACAATGTATTGGTGACAGAAATAGGAGTTAGTCAACCTAGCCGTCGTTCAGCTACAACATCCAGAGGTGGGGAATTTTATCTTCAGGGAAAGAATCAGCATTTAAACGGCGACTTGCAAGCTGCGATCGCTTCTTACGGTAAGGCAATTAGTCAAAATTCTCAATATGGCGCTGCCTACAACGCGCGGGGACTAGCCTACTTTGATTTGGGAGACAAGGAAAAAGCGATCGCAGATTACAATCAAGCACTCCGCATCAACCCTAACGACGCCGAAGCCCACAATAACTTAGGAAATGCCCGCGCCTCACTGGGAAACAACAGAGAAGCAGTTAAAGATTACAGTGAAGCAATTCGCCTGAATCCCAACTATGCCGAAGCTTATAATAACCGAGGAAATGCCCGCGCCAGCAATGGAGACAAAAAAGGGGCAATAGACGATCTCGATCAAGCGATTCTCCTTAACCCCAAATATGCGATCGCCTATAATAACCGAGGAAATGCCCGTGCTGCCAATGGAGATTTCAAGGGTGCGATCGCAGATTACAATCAAGCCATTCGCCTAAATCCTAACTTTGCTCCTGCCTACAATAACCGAGGAAATGCCCGCGCCAGCAATGGAGACAAACAGGGGGCGCTCAAGGACTTACAACAAGCAGCAAACATTTTTCAAAGTCAAGGTAACAACGATTTATACCAACAAGTGATGAATAACATCAAAGAACTTGGGCAGTAGTGGGATTGAGGAGCAGGGGAGCAGGGGAGACAAGGGGGAATTATTGAACAAGTCTCTCCCTTGTCTACGTTGTCTCTTGTCCATGCCCAATGCCCCATGCCCCATGTCCCATGCCCAATGCTCTATTCTTCAATCAATGGGGTGCGCAGGTTTTCTACCATCGCTTGAATTTCTGCTGGAGGAGGTGGTGTTAGGCGCGAAACTACTAGGGTGACAGCAAAGTTGATTAGCATCCCCAAAGTACCAATTCCTTCTGGAGAAACCCCAAAAAACCAAGGTTGCATACCGCCAAACTTGACGCCGACAATGTAGATAATCGTAAAAATTAAACCCGTCAACATACCGGCGATCGCACCTTCTGAATTGGTGCGCTTGTCGAAAATTCCCAAGAAAATCACCGGAAAGAAACTAGCGGCGGCTAAACCAAAGGCAAAAGCCACCACCTGACTCACAAATCCTGGCGGATTCACCCCAAAATAGCCGGCGAGAACGAGGGAAAAACCTACCATGATCCGCCCGACAAACACCCGTTTTTGTTCTGAGGCTGATGAATCTATGATCCGGTAGTAGATATCGTGGGCGATGGAACTGGAAATTACCAGCAATAAACCTGATGCTGTAGACAAAGCAGCAGCCAAACCGCCAGCCGCTACCAAGCCAATCACCCACGCAGGCAGTTTAGCTACCTCTGGGGTGGAAAGCACGATGATATCTGGGTCGATCTTTATTTCATTAGTCTCCTTATTTGGAGTTAACTGGAAACGCCCATCCTTATTTATGTCATCAAAAGCCAACAGTTTAGTTTTTTCCCACTTGGTCGCCCAGTCTAGCTGCTGCACTTCTGCAACCGTATGATTGTGCAGGGAATCGATCAGGTTGTAGCGGGCAAACATCGACAAGGCTGGAGCGGTTGTATAAAGAATGGCAATAAATAGCAATGCCCAACCAGCAGAAAAGCGAGCTGCACGCACGCTTGGTACTGTGTAAAACCGAACTATGATATGGGGTAAGCCAGCCGTGCCTACCATCAAAGCAATGGTAGTGAACAGCACATCTAGCATCGACTTGTTCACAAATGGCTCAGTATACTGCTTAAACCCCAGGTCAACCTGAATTTGATTGAGTTTTTCTCCAATATTACTGAAGGTAAATGCTAGTTGGGGAATAGGATTACCAGTGAGAAACCAGGCGATCGCGATCGCTGGAATCAGGTAAGCAAAAATCAACACACAGTATTGTGCTACTTGTGTCCAGGTAATGCCTTTCATCCCCCCTAACACAGAGAAAAAGCCCACGATCACCATACCGATGATCACACCTGTATTGATATCTACTTGGAGGAAGCGGCTAAAAACAATCCCCACACCCCGCATTTGTCCAGCAACATAGGTGAGAGAGACGAAAATAGCTGCAACTACTGCCACCAAACGGGCGATATTAGAGTAGTAGCGATCGCCTACGAAATCTGGCACTGTATACTTACCAAATTTCCGTAAGTAGGGAGCTAGCAATAATGCCAGTAGTACATAGCCTCCCGTCCACCCCATTAAATAAATAGAACCGTCGTAACCCAAAAAAGAAATTAGCCCCGCCATTGAAATAAATGAGGCTGCGGACATCCAGTCGGCGGCGGTGGCTGCACCATTAGCAATTGAGGGTATTCCTTGACCTGCTATAAAGAAGTCTTTACTATTTTCGACTCGTGATTGCCAACCAATATAAATGTAGACGACAAAGGAAAGTCCAACTAATACAATAGTCCAAATTTCAACTGACACGCTTTTTCCTCACTTCTTGATATTGTATTTGGCGTCTAGCTTGTCCATTTGAAAGGCATAAATAAAAATCAAAGCCACAAATACTAGGATTGATCCTTGTTGCGCCATCCAAAAGCCAAAGGGTACGCCAAAAAACCGTATTGCATTCAAAGGTTGAACCAACAAAATACTGAAAACTAGGGAAACCAATGCCCAGACAATTAAAAGATTACGAATTAAAGCAGTATTAGCACGCCAATAAGAACGGCGCTGATCTTCATCCATTGTTGTTCATTATGATTGCGTTAGTGCATCAAAATAATACCAAGAAGCCGTTAATATCCTGTCTAATGACTGTATTAATTTTTAAATTATTTAGTAAATAATATTTATTGCAATGGTATTAAATATCACTAAGCAATAAATGACTAAGAATTACTCTCTGGTCAGTTATGAACAAAGATTGGTTAATGAAGCTGAAATATTTAATAAGTGATTAATAATACGATAGCTTTATATACTAGAAATTTAATATGCATTACGTGTTTTTAACTATGATATAAATGCCATTAAATGCTAAAAAAGACTATTTAAATTCATAAAAGCAATTTATGAGCATAAAAATGATTAAATCTTCTTTACCAAATATACGAATAATTACTATAGGCTTTTACGTAGTTATTTTAATAACATTTATATAACGGGTTTATTACTACACTAGTGAAATATAGTAATTTATGATACAAGCGCTGTCTTAGCCAGCTTTCCGATATATTGCAGTCGGTATAGATGAGAACTTATATCATCGTGGCAAGAAAAACTGATTTTAAGCAGATACCTTGCTTTGTGATGTTTACTAAAGGTTACGCCTATGCTGATTTCAACTACCTGATTCCCTTCATTTTCAACAACCAGTGTCTCCAGAGATTTTTTAACCAGTCTTGGAAGCCGTATAAAAGTAACTTACCTAATTTATTTACGACCTCGATTTTCAAAGCTTGTAGTTTTGAAATTGGGTAACTTTTTCATGCGTGTCTTCCAAAAGCGCGGATTTCAGCTTCAAACATACCATGAGCCAGAATATATGTTTATTGAAACACTCATCACAGAGCCGATTCATTTTTTTAGAATCGTTGCCATTGTCATATTTTCCATCACTTTGCATGAACTTGCTCACGGCTGGGCTGCGATGAGTCAGGGAGATAACACTCCACAGCAGACTGGTCATCTGACGCTGAATCCTGTAGTTCACATGGGCAAAGAATCAATTATCTTTCTCTGTCTTATGGGTATAGCTTGGGGACAAATGCCTGTCAACCCATCTAAGTTTCGCTCTGGTAAGCTAGGCAATATTTTGGTATCGGCAGCTGGGCCATTATCAAATCTGGCTTTAGGTGTTCTATTTATTATGGTGCTGAAATTTCTTTCTAATCCAAGTCTTTCAGAATTTTTAAGTGAAGATTTTTTTTACTTAGCAGCTCGGATTAATTTGACATTATTTTTGTTTAATCTTTTGCCAATTCCACCACTTGATGGATTTCATGTTTTTAGTGAAATTTTTCCTAAGCTAAAGCCACTGCAATATACCCAATTTGGACTTTTTGCAATGATGCTTATATTCATAATTCCAGAATTTGGGATAGGACTGGCTAGCTTTGCTGATTTAGTTATACAGTCATTGCTTGGAGAAGAGTCAGCAGCTTTTTAAGCAAAAATAGATTATTTATATAGTAATCCTATTTTATTTGTGATAATTATAAGCCATAGATCCCCGAATTCTCAAAGAAGTCGGGGATTTTTTGCATCACAAATGATTTAGGTTAGCCATATTTTTGCTGTAATATTCAGTCTTGGTATAAATGGTGATAATACTATCACCAACTGCAAAAAAACTACCTTCTTGCTCATCTTTAGAAAATTGCAAATTTGGGTATTTAGCAACAGCTTCATCAGCAGTCATGGCTTTGGCTTCCATTTGATATGGCAATAGTCCAGTAGAACCAATATAAAATACCAAGGGAGATATTTTATATTGGTAGATATTTTCTGCATATTGTTCTAACTTTTTATTTGCCACTGTTAAAGCTGCAACCATTTCTTCTTTATTTATCTGCTTACCAGTATGTTTATCCTGCAATAACTGCGCTAAACTATCAGCACCAACTTTCTGAAGAATACCTCCAACAATACCATTTTGCTCAATCCCAAGAAAATCATCAAAAATTGGTTTCATCAATTCGTCAACTTTTGTAATCTTGGTGCGTGATGAAAGTAACCTATGCCTAACAGCAATATTCTCATGAAATGCCATCTCAAAACTTGGTTTTATGATAATTTCTCCAGTTTCTTGGTCATAAAAACGATACATTCTATTGAGAAACTTGTTAGCAGAAGGTAACTTACTTAGGTTCAGTATATCTTGACTGCCAATATCGATTTTATAACTCAACTTTGATTCAAGAGTACCATTAGCTAAAGCTTCGCTGATGTCAGTATATTCATTGGTTGTCGGAAAGTTGATGTAAGTATTCTTAGACAGATAGTGCTTTTTAAACTCATCTAACTGTGCCTCTATAAATACATCTGATTCCTTTCTCAAGTGAGCGCAAATAATACTAATTAGTATTTTAATTTCTGCTAGTTCATTGAATAGTCCATCAATACTGTTGTAACGACTATTAGCAGCTACAAGTGGCAAGTTATCTAACTGAATTGTATATTCTGCCCGAAAGTCAAATTCTTCTGCGTCCAGTATGCCTTTTTGTTTGAGTAAGTCAAAGGCTTTCTTACTGCTAATTTTGACTTGTAATGACTTTACATTGATTTTGCCGTCACTTACAATCGTGTAATTATTAAAGGTGTTGAGGTCATTTATTAACAAGCCTGCTATTTCAATAGTAGGAGTTTGGTCTTCAAATTTGGCAAGTTTAACTCTACGTTTGACAAGCATATTGATAGTAGCAGTGTTGCGGCTAAACTTAAACTCGCCCATGTCAACGTACTCAGCATTATCTATATATTCTGTTGTTAACCAAGGTTGCAACAGTTCTCCATTTTCGTTTCTAACACCTCTAATACGCTTAACACCTGTTCTTTGATAATGTTCTTGTAAGTGCTTGATATTGACGATAATATTGTTACGGTATTGTGCAAAAATTTGGATTAACTCTACTAGACAAATTTGATTTTTTGCCATATTGCCACCTTCCAGATAAAGGTCAAGAATCTTTTCAAACTACTGTGACTGAAGTCTATTACTTTGACCAAAGAATTTGTTACAAATGTGTAAATTTGAAGGGTAAAGTAGACAAGAATTTTATTACGAAACTTTGTACACAGTTTTGTAAATTCGTGGATAATTGAGGGTTTAAGTTTAAACGCTTATGCGTTTCATCTTCCTGTAGGGTAGGAACGCAAAGTTTGGCTACGAACTTAGGCAAAGTTATATTTTGCGTTGTATACTTATCCGATATTTATAACTTATAGTACAATTGTATCATATAAATGCCCAGTTGTGTAGGCATAGCCCACTGTAGGCATCGATTGATATATCTGTTCCTAACCGCCTGAAATATCCAATTCAGGGGAACAGCAAGGAACCAGCACATTATTTTTTCGCACATTTAGGCTCCGGGTTTGAAATAATCAAAAAGGCGATCGCCTGAATCTGCACGAATCAATGCTACAACTACATCTGGTAAGGCAGCTAAACTGGGGTAAACCAAGTAACGCGGTTCCCAACGGGGACGGAACTTGTCTTTGTAGGCGTGCAATCCCTTGAAGTTGTAGAAGCGATTCAAATGCTCGTAAAGATAGTGCAATACTTTCTCCAAGCGGCGCGATTCGGGGTTATCTCCAACTCCCGCTAGCGCAGAAAGACCGAAATTAAAGCTGTCGTAGCCATTCTCTTTAAAATGCTGGAGCAGGGAAATAAATAGAAAGTCCATTGTGCCATTTTCAATGGAAGCACGATGTCGCATCATGTCAATAGTCGCTTCGTTAAGTTGGTACTCTCGAATAATGTTGGCAAAGGCGCTAATCTCACCTTCAGGATTATGCACCACAGCAATCTCGCACTCTCGCAGGTAAGCTTCGTCAAACCAACCCAAAGAAAATTGTTTTTCTGAACCTTGTACCATTTTCAACCATTCATCACTCACAGGTTTGAGTCGGTGCAATAAATCATTGGCGATGGGTGGTTGGTAAAAGTCGATTTGGTATCCTAACTTAGTTAAACGACTGATTGATGGTCTAAAGTTTTTACCGGCTTTACCTTGTAAGGTAAAACTTTTTAAGTCAACGATCGCTTCCTCTCCAATCTTGAGTACCTTAAACCCCAATGACTTGTAAAGCTCTACATCATCGGGCATAGTTTGGTAAAAGCCAGGATACCAGTCATTACGCTGACAAAACTGCCAGAAAGCAATAATTGTCTCTTTGCGGTCTTCAATGGGGCCAATGGGATCTCCTAATGCGATCGCGCCCCGTCCTTTGGGAACATAAGCAATTACACTATTACCCGAAGGACTGAAATAATAACTTTTATCATTTAAGAGTGTGAGCGCTGCTAAAGAAGAACATCCATATTGCTCGACAATTTCTTTAACTCTGCGTTGCTCATTTATAGTTGTTAGATTGCGCCAAAACACAGGTTGCAAGAGCATTACTATTGCATAAGTAATAGTACCTGCGGCAATAATATAGATAGAATTAGCAAAAAATTCTCCAAATCGGCTCTTTGGTTGCAGTCCCCAATTATCTTCGGTGAAGAACATCGCCAAAGTCTGAACTATCGCTTCGCGCCAGTTAAAATTTTCTGAAAATTTGCCGTCTAACAAGTAAAATCCAATCGTTCCGTATGCCAGGGTAAATAATAAAGCGCCTATCAGCACTCTGACTCCCCGTGCAATGGAAGGACGGTCTGATTGCGCCGTGAAAGAATGGCGCATCAAGATTAATTGCACTAGTAAAACTCCAGAGAGTAGACTTTCTTCATAGTCCAGTCCCTTCAGCAAGTGGCTGCAAATGGAAATTACTAGTAAAGCAATGGTCAGTAACCAGGCTATTCTTTTCCGGCGTAATAAATTAGTAGCAAGTGTTAATAAAATAAATCCAGTCAATGCTGCAAATATATGACCACTGGCACGAATTTCAAATGGTAAAAATTCCTTTAACCAGTGAGTCCGCCCATAGAGGTTAGGTGTCACTGCTGATAATAAATTTACTACTCCGACTAAACCTGTTAGGAAAACTGCACTCCAAAGTCCAATCCGAGTTTTTAAATTCTTAGTCATTTTTCGTTAGTAGTTAGGAGTGAGGAGTTAGGAGTTAGGAGTTTTTAATTTTTAACTCTTAACTCCTAACTCCTAACTTTTTAAACTGTTCCCCTACATAGGAGAGTGAATCTTTAAGATGTTTGTGAAAGTAGTTCCAACCTACATTAGCACCAGACAAACCATGACCTCCAGGAAATGCATAAAATACGTGAGCAATGCCTAATTTATTTAAGGTTTCGTTGAAGGCTTTGGTAGAAGCTAGCAAATTAGTATCGTTCACACCCGCATCTAGGTAAACATGCAATCGCTTTCTGTCTGTAACTGGTAGCTGTTGCACAATTTGTTGAGGACTATTTTGTGAACCGCTGTCATCAGTAAAGTAACCGCTATGGCTAAACAAAATCTGAAAGTTGTTGAGATAGCGTAATCCGATATTAAATGCACCCCATCCTCCAGAAGATAAACCTCCTAGCGCCCAAAATTGGGGTTCTTCCAAAGTGCGGTAGCGCGACTTGACAATTTGTACTAATTCTGAACCAATCAAAGTTCCCACTTTGCCATTCGGGCCATCAAAGTAATCGGGGTCGTATAAAGGACTAGAACCGCGATTATCATTACCATCAGGTGTAATCACAATCGATGGCGGTAATTTTCCACTTTGATAAAGTTCATGCAATACGTCTAAGAGTGCATATTTATTAGCATAAGCACGAGCATCATCATGACCACCGTGTAGTAAGAATATCACAGGGTAGCGCTTTTGTGGATTGTTATTATAACTAGGGGGCAAAATCACGCCGTAGTTACGAACTGCACCCATCGCTTGGGAGTTGAAGGTTGCTAATTGAAACTTTAGCCCAGTATTTGCCGCTTTTTTAGGTGGGTCTAGTTGTGGCGCACCTAAGATGAATACATAATAATAACCTGCGCCAGTGAAGAGTGCGATCGCTCCTACTAAGCCAATTAAAAATTTATAAATCTTCATATTATTTATATTTTTTTAAATAAAAAATCACCTCCATTAGAATTTACTATAATGAATCTTTTGAAAAATGGCAGTATAGTTTTTCACCTTGGATTTTAAGTATCAATTGCTCGGAAAAATAGTATTATTTCTACTAATAGTCTATCAAGTTTAAATTCATGTGTAAACAAGTTCGTAGTAAAGACTTTAGTTCTTGATTTTATAAGCAATAAAGTGCTTACTACAAACTTTTTATTACTAGACTTAGATATGTACTATGGATTGTCAATTATTTTGAGCATTTTTTTATGATTAATACTTAAATTTTTATCAGCCATATTTGCTGTTTCAGAAGCTCGAAATTGTTCGCCGACAAATGTCAATGAATTTGCTAAATGTTTCCGCCAGTATTGCCAAGTGTGACTGCCAGGAAACTCACGAAATGAATTATAAATTTTCAGTTGATTTAATACTTTGCTAAATCGCTCTGCTTCTCTGATTTCATCAATGTCTGATGTACCAGAATCCAGATAAATTTTCAACCTTTTTTGAGCTTGTATAGGAATGGTTTTGATATAAAATATTGGGCTATTCGCTGGGCCACTTTTATCATTAAAATAACCACTATGACTAAATAAAATCGAGAAACGATCTAGGTTGTGTAATCCCACATTGATTGCTCCCCAACCACCAGAAGATAAACCACCTATCGCCCAAAAATTTGGATTATTTATTGTACGATAACGGCTTTGCACAACTTTTACTAACTCATCGCCTACCGCTGTAGACACTTTACCGTTAGGGCCATCGATATATTCGGGATCTCGGTAGGGACTAGAGCCACGTTTGTCGTTGCCATCTGGTGTAATGATGATGCTGGGTGGCAACTTACCTGTAGTATAAAGCTGTTCTACAGTCTTGAGAGCTTGTCCCTTATTCTGAACAAACCAATCACTGGGATTACCATGTCCACCGTGGAGGAGAAAGATTACAGGATACCTTTGTTTTGGGTTTTGCTCATAGCCAGGAGGTAAAGAAACGCCATAAGTGCGACTTGCACCCATTGCTTGACTATCGTAGGTTTCAATTTTGTAGGTTAGGAGAGTTGCTGAGTTGTTAGTATTGCGCTGAGTTGTAAGCACGGAAGGCGTTGTTTGTAAATCCTGCTGTTGTGGTGATTTTGCGACGACACCTTGGGAAAAATTACAGCCAACTAGGGTTAATACTGAAAATAGCAAGAGAATTTTAGATTGTTTGTAGTTCATTTTTGAAAGGCATTGAGCATGGGGTAGTTAGTTGTTGCTTGCCTTCAAAAGCTTATGCAAACGGTATGTCAACCCTGTGTCAACAAGATGGAAACTTTACGACTGGTTGTAAATTAAAAGTCAAGAGTTAGGATGAGTTTCTTAATGATGCTTAAAAAGCTGCGACTCAATTTCAGTTCTTTGTTTGGCTTTTTGCTGCTGCTGCTTTCCCTGTGGGCGATCGCTAACGAATTACGTGAGTATAATTATCGTGATATCCTCAACTCTCTAGCTGCTATTCCCAAAAGTCGCGTAAGTTGGGCAATTTGGCTGACAGCTTTGGGCTATGTAGTGATGATTGGGTACGATATCTTAGGTTTTAACTACATTAATCGTTCTTTAAGCTGGAATAAGATAGCTTTCACTAACTTTATTAGCTCTGCATTTAGTAATACCATCGGTTTTGCCTTACTGACTGGTAGTGCTATCCGTTATCGATTTTATGCTAGTTGGGGAGTGTCAGCAGTTGCGATCGCTCAAGTAATTGCTTTCGCCAATTTCACCTTTTGGTTAGGGATGTTTGCTGTTGCAGGTTTCTTATTTATCATCAACCCCCTGAAGATTCCCACTCAATTACATTTACCTTTTGCTACTGTACGTCCCATCGGCGTAATTTTTCTGCTATTAGTTGCCGCTTATTTACTAGGAAGTATTTTTATTAGACAACCATTAATAATTCGTGGACATGAATTTAGATTTCCTTCTTTTACAATATCTCTGGCTCAAATAGCAATTTCTAGTTTTGACTGGATTCTTGCGGCAGCAGTTCTTTATGCTTTACTTCCTAGCAATATATCTTTGTCATATCTAGACTTTTTGGGCATTTATTTACTAGCGATGTTTGCAGGTGTGGTTAGTAATGTTCCCGGTGGTTTGGGAGTATTTGAAACTATAATTTTGCTGATTCTCTCCTCAAAAGTTTCGGCGGCGGCAGTTTTGGGTTCAATGTTAGCTTATCGGGGAGTCTACTATTTCTTACCTTTGCTAGTAGCAGCAGGTTTGCTTGGACTTTATGAAATTAGATTTAGAGCCAGAAACTTACAAAAATGAATCAACTATAGCAGGAGGCAGGTGGTCACTGAGCGTAGCCATACCCCTCCCAGCGTCTCCGACACGAGAAGTGAGGCAGGAGGTAAAAGTATTACTATTTCTAGCTTTCATGCTTTCAAAATGTCCTAACCTGTGTGACTACGGCTATATAAAGTCTAGTTTCAGTATGAACACTAATAGATCCCTGACTTCTTGAAGAAGTTAGGGATCTAAGAACTTAAAGTAAGGGACTTCCAAATAAAAAAATATCCTAACTTTTCTTGTGGGATAGGAATCTTGCCCGTCCCCAATATTAGGACGGGCAAGATTCCTATCCCACAAAATGGATAATTTAGTTCTTGGAAATCCCTAAGAGGATGTTTGAAAAGTTTTCTTCTCGGTAACAAAATGTTCTAGATCCCCCTAAATCCCCCTTAAAAAGGGGGACTTTTATTCCGATTCCCCCCTTTTTAAGGGGGGTTAGGGGGGATCAGTTAGTGCCTAAAATCACAGCCAACCACTTTTCAAACAGCCTCTAAGTAAAGTCAATAACTACTGCTAATTTAAAACGCGATATCTTCACAAATAGCCGTGAAAATTCCTAATTTTTGCTGAGGCGATCGCTAAACAAATCCCACAAAAATAGTAACAGTTAGTTGCAAATTTTGAAGTAGATTTCCAGAAATCATTATCAAAATTTGGTTTTACTGTTTGAGGATAGAAATAATCATGAAAAACAAAGTATTGTTTGGCGCTATATTCATGGCAACTTGGGTAGGAACATTAATTCCCAGTGCTTTTGCTGCTTCACCCTGTTCTGTAGGACAAAAGGCTGAGGTTCTTTGGAAGGAAAAATGGTATTCAGCAACGGTACTTAAGGTTAATGATGAGAAATGCTATATTACCTACGATGGTTATGATAGTTCCTGGAATGAATGGGTTGGCACTGCACGCTTTCGGGCATCATTTCAAGCTGGAGATGCAGTGAGAATTTTGTGGAAGGGTAAATGGTATCCAGGGCAGGTTTTAGAAGTTAGTAACGATCTTTATAAAATTACTTATGATGGCTACGATAGCTCTTGGGATGAGTGGGTTGAACCTGCAAGAGTAAGCAGATAGAGAATATTTCACTTTTATAAGTTTCAAGGGACGATTTCATCTGTTGGAGTCGTCCCTTTAATTTGTTTTATAGTTTATTCTGTTATTTGCTCTTCGTTAGGTGTTTGGAGGCTGTTAAACTGAGAACCATAAGTAAAACCTCGTATACTTTGGCAAAGTTATGGAGCCAGTATCACTGACAGCAGCTGCGATCGCAACTTTGGTAATCATCAAAGCCTTTGAAAAAACTGGGGAAATCATCGGCGAAAAGGCTTGGAGCGAAGGCGAAAAGTTGTTAGTTCTGTTGAAACGCAAGGAACCTAGCACGGCAAAGGTTATTGAACAGGCTAAAACACAACCTTTAGATTATGGTCAAGCTTATCTTATTGGGCAACAGGTAGAGGAAGCGGCGAAAAAAGATCCTGAAATTGCTCAAGCTGTCGAAGCTGTAGCCAATGAGGCACAAACGCAGATTAATCAAATAGTTATAAAAGGAATTCTGGTAAAAGGCAAGGCTAAAGTCGGCAATATAAATTTGTCAGCCACAAGAGACGGTTCAGTGAATCAAGAAGCGGTGGTTGATTCTGAATTTGGTGGCGATCTTGAGCTTGGTAATGTGGACATGAAAGCCTAAAATCATGAGCAAAAATCACAGCCCAGAAGAAATTTTACAGAGCATTCTCCGAAATGTTCAAGTAGGCGGCAATCTGACTACAGGCGATATTACCCAAATCCTGAATTTACTGGTTATTATTCAACAGCCAGACGTTTTCAAACCAAAGGAAATTCCTCAAAATATTCCTCGTGGTAGCATAGTCAAGTTTGTCGGACGTGCTGAGACTTTAGTGAGTCTGCACGAAAGGCTACAACACAGTTCTCAAGTGGTGATTGCTGCTATTGAGGGTATGGGAGGAGTCGGAAAAACAGAGTTAGCAACTCAGTATGCACTGATTCACCTGCTACTCAACACTTACCCTGGTGGTATCTGTTGGTTACGCGCTAGAGATGAAGATATTGGGCTTCAGATATTGCAGTTTGCCATAGCTAAGTTAGGACTAAAACCACCAGAAGATTGGGATTTACCACAGCAAGTTGATTTTTGTTGGTCACGCTGGCACGCTGGTGATGTGTTGGTAGTGCTGGATGATGTCAACGATTATGCCAAGGTTGAAGACTATTTACCACCACAATCCCCCAGATTTAAAGTACTAATTACCACCAGGTTACAGTTAGATTTTCCTCAGTCATTCACTCTAGATGTTTTAAGTGAGTCCGCAGCACTAGAACTTTTACAAGAGTGGGTAGGAAGAGAAAAAGTCGCACAGGAATTAGAAGATGCCAAAGAGATTTGTCAACGTTTAGGTTATTTGCCTTTGGCGTTGAACTTGGTGGGGAGGTATGTGAAAAAGCGGAAAATCTCTTTAGCAGAAATGTTGCGGCGATTAGAAGAAAAAAAGTTAGCTCATGAGTCGTTAGCAAGGGATGAAAAAGACCGCACTTGGACGCTGAATGTCAAACGGGGTGTTGCTGCTGCTTTTGAGTTAAGTTGGGAAGAATTAAGTAATGATGCCAAGGAGTTAGGTGTTTTACTGAGTTTATTTGCTTTAGCTCCGATTCCCTGGAGTCTGGTAGAAAGTGTCGAAGCTAGGAAAAATATTGAACAATTGGAAGGTAGTAGAGTTGAGTTAGAAGATTTGCATCTGCTTCAAGGTGAGGACAGCTACCAACTACATCAACTGATTCGGGAATTTTTTCAACTCAAGCAAGCTGAGTTCAATCAAGTGGAAGAATTAAAACGATCGCTTTGCCGGGTAATAGCAGCTGTTGCCAAAGAAATTCCTGAAGCCCCAACGCTTCAGCAAATCACCTATGTCACCCCTGCCATACCTCATCTAGCAGAAGTAGCAAACAATCTCATCCAATACATCAGCGATAAAGATTTAATTGGGGCATTCACCGGTAACGCTCGATTTTATGATGGTCAGGGATTGTATGACAAAGCAGCACCCTGGTATGAGCAGTGTCTAGAAGTTACCAAAAAACGTCTGGGAGAAGAGTGCGATTCGTTGATTAGCAAATCACGGTAATCAGTCCGTAAATAACTA